>CAZBTT010000032.1:0-5224 GCA_964494295.1 uncultured Acidobacteriota bacterium | reverse complement strand
GGCCTCGCTCGTCGCCCCTCACCTGCCGCCCCGGCTTTTCTGGCCGCTCGACGTGCGTGTGGAGGGGGTTTCGGATCAGGAACCCTCGACCCGGCTCGAAATGCACAGCGTGTCTTCCGACTTCTTCGACTTTCTCGGGGTTCCTCTGCGCGCCGGTCGCCTGTTCACGAGGGACGATCACCCGACCGCACCCCGAGCCGCCGTGATCAGCGAATCGACGGCGCGCCGCCTGTGGCCCGGGCAGAATCCCCTGGGCAGGCGCCTGCGAGCGGGCGACCTGACAAGCGATTCCGACTGGTTGACCGTTGTGGGTGTCGTGGGCGACGTGAAGTATGACGGCATCCGCTCGGCGCGCGGGCCGGATCTCGACATCTACTTCCCCCTCGAGCAGTTTCCTTCCACGTATATGACGATCGCGGTTCGAACCGATCTCGATACGGCAGTGGCCGCGGCGATGATTCGCCGCGAGCTGCTCGCCCTCGATCCGGCGCTGCCGGTGCTCGCGGTGTCCACGATCGAGGAGAGGTTTGCTCGCGAAAGGTCGGCCACTCTTCTCCAGGCGAGCCTGCTCGGTCTCTTCGCCGCGGTCGCCTTCGTTCTTGCCGCGGCCGGGCTCTACAGCGCGATCAGCTACTCGGTAAGTCGCCGCACGCGGGAGATCGGTATCCGCGGCGCCCTGGGCGCCCGTCCCGCGCAACTGATTCGAATGGTGCTCGCAGAGGGCGCTTCTCTGGCCGCGCTCGGTCTGGGCCTCGGCCTCACTGCCTCCCTCCTCCTGTCCCGGGTCCTTCGGAGCCTTCTCTTTGGGGTGAGCGCTGTGGATCCCCTGGCCTTTGGCGCGTCCGCCACGCTGCTGGGTCTGGCCGCCGTCGTCGCCTGTCTTGTACCCGCCCGGAGCGCCACGAGAATCAACCCAGCGTCGACCCTCGGCGCCGAGTGAGACGGACAGGTCGTTGAAAAGTACCAGCGCTCGCGCGGTTCGTACCCGACCCTTTCGCGGGTTTCGTCGTCTACTCTCACTATGAACTCACTTTCCGACTTGTCCCTAGCAGCCAGCGCGGCAGAAGGGCTCCTGTCCACCAGACGGCGCTCCGTCCGGGTGTCGAAGGGACTGCGGCGGGGTGTGCTCGCGGCGTCGCTCATCCTCGGCGGCATTTCGACGCACGCCTCCGCACAAACCCCTCGCCTCGATCCCAAAGACCTTCGCGCCATCAACGTGGAGGTGTCCGCCGCCACCTACCGAGGTCGGGCGGCGACACGGGTGATCGAGCGCCCGGCAACCCCGCCGGTCGCCGGCGGCGAGGCGATCGCGATCCTGCCCGGCCCGGACTTCGTCAATGGCGTCATCGAACTCGACGTCGTCGGGCGTCTGGCCCAGGGAGCCGGCGCAGGCGCGCGCGGCTTCGTGGGTCTCGCGTTCGACGTGACCGAGGGCGGCTCGAGGTTCAAGTCCTTCTACCTCCGGCCCACGAATGGGAGATCTGACGATCAGCTTCGACGGAACCATGCGACGCAGTACACGTCGATTCCCGAGCACCCCTGGAATCGTCTGCGCAAGGAAGAGCCCGGCGTTTACGAGTCGTACGTGGACCTGGAAATGGATGCGTGGACGCGCATGCGGGTGGTGGTCGACGGCGCGAGGGCCAGTCTTTTCGTCAACGGAGCGGAGCAGCCCTGTCTCATCATCAACGACCTCAAGCACGCGCCCCGCGGAGGCGCCATCGCTCTGTGGATCGGCGCGGGCACCGAAGCGTATTTCGCGAACCTGCGCGTCGAACGCCGCTGACACTTCCAGTCTTCGGGGGTGTTTGATCGGTTGACGCCTCGGGTCGTCGCGTGCAGCGCGGTCCGGCAGGCATCTCTTGAAAAGAGATTCAACCAAATGAACATTCGCTACGGCACCCTTGCCCTGCTCCTTTCCGGGGCACTAGCGTCGTCGGCTCACACCGCTTCGGTTGAGGCAGTGGCCCGCCAAAGGGGCGAAGCCTTCGGCGAAGCGATGAAGGCGGGCGATGCGGCGCTCCTTGCGTTTGCGCGCGAACACGCCGCCCTTTCGGGGGGCGGCGAGGCTCGTGCCGCGGCTTTCGTGGCCCGCATGAAGGAGACGCTGGCCGAGCTTGGTCCGGTTGAACGGCACCAGGTCCAGGTCGTCGCGGGTGGCCGGGCCGTATTCGTCTACTGCAAACATGGGAAAGGGGGCGCCTGGCAGAACTATCAGTTCCAGGTGGCAGCGGGCGACGCGAATCGGCTGCAACTCGTCTTTCGCGCGGTGGCGGTGGAGCCGCTCGAGAGGCCGGAGACGGCCCTCGACCATCCGGAGTCGGAGAAGTGGATGACGAAGTTCCTTTCCGCCCTCGAAGCCCAGCAGCCGTTCTCGGGTGTGGCCGTGGTGCGCCAGAAGGGGAAGGAAATCTTCAGCCTCGCAAAGGGGATCGCTGATAACGGTCCCAGGATTCCCGTCGTTCGCAGCACCCGGTTCGGCATGGCCTCGGGCTCGAAGATGTTCACCGCGGTGGCGATCCTTCAGCTCGCCCAGGCCGGGAAACTCGCGTTGAGCGATCCGCTGATCAAGCATCTTCCGGCCTTCCCGAATGCGGAGTTCGCGAAGCGCGCCACGCTTCACCAGCTCCTGACCCACACCGCCGGGGCGGGGGACTACTGGGACGACGCATACGAGAAGAACTGGGACTCCATCGTCGAGACGAAACAGATGCTCCCGTTCGTGCTCACACACCTCGGCGGCAGCGCCCCCGGCGAGTTCTCCTATTCGAACTCGGGCTACATCCTTCTGGGCCTGGTGATCGAGGCGGTCTCGGGCCGGAGCTACTACGAATATGTTCAGAAGAACATCCTGGCTCCCGCGGGCATGGGCTCGACCGGTTACCCGATCCGCGGCGAGGCCGCGGATCTGGCACTTCCCTACAATCCCGAAATGGATGCGGGGCTCGTCCAGCCCGGCGTCTTCGTGCCCGTGAAGCTCGGTGCCCGCGGCACCTCCGCGGGTGGTGCGTCGACCACGGTGGACGACATGCTGCGCTTCAGTGACGCGCTTCAGAAAGGCATGCTCATCGACAACACGCATCTGGATCTGATGAGGCGAGGCCACGTCGCCTACGGCGGCCAATGGTACGGCTACGCCTTGATCATCGAACAGAAGGACGGAGTTCCCTCCTGGGGCCACGGCGGGACCGCGCGCGGTACTCATTTCGAGTTCAGGGTGTTCCCGAACTCCGACACCACCCTGGTCGTGATGTCCAACTACAACACCATCGCCGGGAATGAAATCGCCTCGGCTCTCGACGATCTCATCCGACGCACGCCGATCCCTGTGAAGTAGCGATCGGCTAAGACGAGGTTTTCGCGGTTTTCCGTTTCCTCGCGCGATACGCCGCCACGGCCACGCGGTTGCCGCAGCCCTGGTCGCAGAACCGCTTCGAGTGGTTCTTTGAAAGGTCTATAACCACATCCCGACAGTCGGAGGCCTCGCACTTGCGCAGCCGCGACAGTTCACCGGCACGCACCACCTCCATGAAGGCCATCGCGGCTTCGACCGCCATTCGGGTGGCGAGGGGCGCATGGGACGGCGTGGCATGAAGGTGATAACCCCAACCGTCGTGCTTTACCAGCTGCGGCAGCGCTCGTGCTTCTCTCAGCAGCCCGTTCACGATACGCACCACCTCGTCCTCGTCGGCGTCCCAGATCTTCCGCAGTCTGACCCGCAGGGCATGAACCTCCTGAAGCTCCGCGGTGGTGCGCGCGCGGTGACCCGTCCACTTCCAGTCCCGTACGAACGCGTCGAGGGCTTTGATGTCGGGCAGCTTCTCGCCGTAGGCGGAGTTGACGAGGGCGGTGGCGAAGGCGAGGCCGACCTCCGTGTCATTAGTAAACATGTACTTGACTCATGTCACGAGAAATCTCTATAGTCACCAGCGTACTCAAGTTTTGCCCATGACAGGATACGCCATGAAACCCGCCTTCGCCTCGCGCGGCTCCGGAATCGCCCTCGCCCTTTTCTCCGCCGCCGCGTTCGGCACGTCGGGTTCCTTCGCCCGTTCCCTGTTGGATGCGGGCTGGTCGCCGGCCGCCGCCGTGGCCGCGCGCGTCACCGCGGCGGCATTGATTCTCCTTTTGCCCACCCTGTGGTCGCTCCGGGGCCGCGCCCACGTAGTCCGCCGGAACCTCCCGTTGATCCTTCTCTACGGTGTGGTGGCGGTCGCCGGAGCGCAGCTTTTCTTCTTCAATGCCGTGGCCCGCATCCCGGTCGGCCTCGCGCTGCTCCTCGAGTATCTCGGAACGATCCTCGTCGTTGGCTGGATGTGGCTGAGGCACGGGCAGCAACCTCGCCGACTGACCACGTTCGGTTCCATCCTGGCCCTGGGCGGCCTCGTCTTCGTTCTCAACCCATCCACGTCCGGCGGCGCTCTCAATCCGGTTGGTGTGCTCTGGGCGCTGGGCGCCGCGGTCGGGCTCGCCACCTTCTTCGTTCTTTCGGCCCGGAGCGACGATGACCTCTCGCCCCTCACCCTCGCCGGGCTCGGACTCTGCGTCGCCGCCATCACCCTGCTTCTTGCCGGGGTCCTGGGAATAGCGCCGATGACGGCCTCGTTTGATCGGGTGGATTTCGCGGGCCGAAGGGTGTCATGGCTCGTGCCCGTGTTGGGATTGTCGGTGGTCGCGGCCGCGATTTCGTATCTGGCGGCGATCGCGGCCGCGCGCGCGCTGGGGCCGAAACTTTCGTCGTTCATCGGCCTGACCGAGGTTCTGTTCGCGGTGTTCTTCGCGTGGCTCTTGCTCGGCGAAGCGCCGGCTCCGGTCCAGATGGCCGGAGGCGCGTTGATCATCATTGGCGTCGTCCTTGTCCATGTGGATGAGATGCGCGGCGCCGCACGTGAGCGATCGGCTGGCGGGGAACCCGGGGAAACGGAAGACGAGCCGCTGGCTGCGTAGTCGGCGAGATCGTCGCGGGCGCGGCGCTCTCTGCTTCTCTCGAATCTGAGAATCGAACGCCGATGATTGCTTCGTAGAATACGCCTCGTGTCCCCGAGGCTCCGGCGTGATCTTCTGGCCGGGACACTCGCGACAGCCGTTTCGCTGGCTGGCTTTACCGCCTACTGGATGACCCACGGCGTCGGGCCACACTGGCAGGACTCGGGCCTCTTCATCGCCGCGCTCAAGGCGGGTGGTGGTCTGCTCCCCCCCGGCTATCCGGTCTATCTGCTTCTCG
>CAZBTT010000031.1:0-19033 GCA_964494295.1 uncultured Acidobacteriota bacterium | reverse complement strand
ATCGGCGGGCGCCGCTCCGCGGGTGCGGCCGAAGTCCACCTCCGGATTTCCTCTCCGCCCACCACTCATCCCTGCCACTACGGCATCGACACCCCGCGCCGCAGCGAACTCATCGCGTCCTCACAGACCGTCGAACAGATTCGCGAGAAGGTCGGCGCGGACACGCTCTCGTACCTGTCTCAGGGCGGCCTGATTTCGTCGGTGGGCGACACCCACGGCACGCGTCACTGCACCGCGTGTTTCACGGGAAAGTACGCGGTTCCCGTGCGCGAGGAAGAGACCGTCGAACTCTTCCCGCTAGCGGTGAGCCGCTATTCCCTGTGACACCCGGACAGAGCGCCGTCTGGTGGACGGGGGCCCTGTGCCGTGCAGGCTCCCAGAAACGCGAGCGCCCGTTCGGCCGCCCAGAAACGGCCGGGCGCTCTGGTAGCCGCGGCGAAGCCCACGTGCCCGCCGGTGAGGAGGATCTCGCGAGTGACCACCCCCGACTCGGGCAAATCGAACCTCCGAACGCTTCCCGCGGGGATCATCGGATCGTCCTCGGCGGAGAGGATGAGGGTGGGCCGGTCGATGCTGTGAAGCCAGGGTCCCGAACTGGATCGGGTGTAGTAATCCTCCGCGGAGAGAAAACCCGCGTAAGGCGCGGTGATTTTTTCGTCGAACTCGCGCACGGTGCGCACACCCACTTCGCGCCCCGCTTCATACATGCCGGGGTTGCGTGCCTGGATGCGCGTGTAAGACGCGTTGAGATCGGCGACGAAACGCGAAACGTACAACCGATTTCCCGGTTCGTGCAGCGCATCGCTGCACGCCAGAAGATCCACCGGCGCCGAGACGGCGACCGCGGCCTTGACCTCAAGGGGAAGTACCGTCCTCGACCGGCCGATCGCGAGAAGGACGTGATTGCCGCCCAGCGAGGCGCCGAATAGCGCGATCCGCGGCGTCTGCGCGGCGACGCTTCGAGCCACCGCGACGAGGTCGACTTCAAGGCCCGCGTTGTAGAGGCGGGGACAGATCTCGAACGAGTCGCCCGCGCCGCGCATGTTCATCCGGACCACGTGCCAGCCTGCGGCGAAGGCGTGAGCGCCGGTCGAGAGCATGTACGTCGATTCATCACGGCCGCCCATGCCGTGCAACAGGATCAACGCGGGCGAGCGGGTGCGATCCCCCGGTTGCCAGGTCGCGCGGCACAGGATCTTGATCCCGGGCTCCGACTCCACGACGAGGTCGTCCGCGGACAGGTTCCACCGCAGATTCCGCCGGTGGAAGTATCCGAGGATGGTCTGGGTGTGGCCGCCGCGCGCGAACCAGGGCGGTTTGAAACTCACAACGTCAATACGATCTTCCCGAAGTGTTCGGACGCTTCCATCATGCGATGGGCTTCCGCGGCGCGTTCAAGCGGGAGTGCGGCGTGGACGTGGGTCTTGAGCCGCCCGGCGAAGAAATGGGGCGCCGCGGCGAGAAGGTCGGCCCGGCTGCCCATGTACGAACCCATGATCGAGAGGTGCTTGGCGAAGAGGAACCGCAGATCCGTGGCTCCGGACGGTCCCGACGTGGCGCCGCAGGTGACGAGGCGTCCTCGGTGGGTGAGGGATTGAACCGAGCGTTCCCAGGTCTTTTCGCCGGTGTGCTCGATCACGACCTCGACACCCTTCTTTGAAGTCAGCCGTTTCACCTCGGCCACCACGTCGCCCGTGTAGTGATCGACCACGTCATCCGCCCCAAGGCTCCGCGCGAGCGCCAGTTTCTTCTCGCCCCCCGCAGTGGCGATGACGCGCGCTCCCATCAGCTTCGCGATCTGGATCGCGGCCATGCCCACGCCGCTCCCCGCCGCCCACACCAGGACGTCATCGCCCATCCGCACCTGAGCGCGGACCACGAGCATCCTCCATGCGGTGAGGAAGACGAGGGGAAACGCGGCCGCGTTCTCGAACGGGATCGAGTCGGGGATGGGGATAAGACTGGCGAGCGGCGCCGCCACGAAATCGGCGTAGCCGCCCCAGCGTCCGTGGCCGAGGATTCGATACTTCCGGCACAGGAAGTCGTCTCCGGCGAGGCACATCGCGCAGCGTCCGCACGACGTGCCCGGCTGCAGCATCACGCGCTGGCCGACGGAGAGCCCCGACGTGTCGACACCCGCGGGCAGAGACGCGATTTCGCCCGCGATGTCATTCCCCAGGATGTGGGGCAGGGGAGGCTTGTAGCCGGCCCGGCCGCTGCGCGTCCACAGATCCAGGTGATTGAGAGCGCAGGCCCGGACCCTGACCAGAGCCTCGCCAGGTGCTGGTTCTGGAGTTTCGACGTCGGTCAGTTCGAGGACGTCCGGGTCGCCTTGGCTTCGGATCAGAGCTGCTCGCATTCAATCCTCGAAGAACGTCCTATAACCTTCGCCTTCGCGCCATCTGGCGCCCAAGAGAACGACTTTCGATGATACAGGCCTTCAGAGTGACGAAACGGTACGACGCGCACGGCGTGGCCTTGCGCGATGTGTCGCTTCACGTGCCCAAGGGTGAGTTCTGTTTTCTCACCGGCCCGTCGGGTGCGGGGAAAACCACGCTCCTCCGCCTGATCCTGCGCGAGGAGCTGCCCACCGAGGGTCAGATCCTCGTCGGCGGTCGCAACGTTTCCGTCCTGCCCAAACACAAGATCCCTGAATTTCGCCGCACCCTTGGCGTGGTCTTTCAGGACTTCAAGCTGCTGAAGCTCAAGACGATTCTCGAAAACGTCGGTTTCGTCCTGCGCGTGCTCGGGGTGCCGGAGGAGGAGCGCAAGCGCCGCGCCTTCCTCGCCCTCAAGTCGGTCGGCCTCGAAGACAAACTCGATTCGTTCCCGCTTCAGCTCTCGGGCGGCGAACAGCAGCGCGTGGCCATCGCGCGCGCACTCATCAACGAACCGGAACTGGTTCTCGCTGACGAGCCCACCGGTAACCTCGACCCCGAACGCGCCGCGGAAGTGATGGCCCTCTTCGAGGAGATGTGCGCCACCAAGGGCACCACGATTCTCGTCGCCACCCACGACCGCGAAATGATCGAGCGGATGAAGAAGAGGGTGATCACCCTCGTGAAGGGTCAGGTCGCAGAAATTGCGGGCTGAACGCCCGGCGCCGCGCTTTGCATGGCCACCATGGCCTGGACGCGGGCGATCACGGCGTCCAGGGCCACGTTGTTCTGGGCGCCCTCGGGAATGATCAGGTCGGCGTAGCGCTTCGAGGGCTCCACGAACTCGAGGTGCATGATCCGGACGCTCTCGAGATACTGCTTCTCGACCGAGTCGTAGCTGCGGCCGCGTTCCTTGAGATCGCGCCTCAGGCGGCGGAGGATCCGGACATCGGCGTCGGTGTCGATGAAGAGCTTGATGTCCATGATCCGCCGCAACGACTCCTCGGCGAGCACGAGGATGCCTTCGAGGACGATCACCGGCCGCGGCCGCAGGGCGTCTTGAAGGACGATGCGAGCGTGAGTCGAATAGTCGTAGGTGAGATGAGGGACCGGCCGCGACATCTTCAGTTCGCGCAGGTCCTGTTCGAGCAGGCTCGTGTCGAAAGCGTGGGGATGGTCGTAGTTCCAGCGCGAACGTTCCTCCGGGCTCAGGGAACTCGTGTCGCGGTAGTAGGAATCCTGGGGCAGCATCAGGCAGCTCTCTTCACCGATCGCCTCGACCAGTTTGCGCGCGAAAGAGGTCTTGCCGGAGCCCGTGCCGCCGGCCACGCCGATGAGTATTGCCATGGGTCTCCCCGTATTATGACCCCCAATGTCAAAGGCGGTCCGGTACGCGTTCGAGGAGGCCCTTTCCGGCCTGATGCGGCGCCGGGTCCTGACCGTGGTTTCGGTGGCCACGATCGGCGCGTCGCTTGGAGTCTTCGGCCTTTTCTTCTCGATCGCCCGCGCGGGCGGGTCGCTGGTCGAGTCCCTCGCGAGCAAGGTTCAGGTGGTCGTTTATCTCTCCCCCGAGTTGAGCGCCCCGGATCGCTCGGCGCTGGTCGCGAAGATCAAGGCTCAGGCCGTGGTCAAGAGCGTCGAGGAGCGGACATCCGAAGAGGCGCTCGCCCGGTTCAAGGGCCTTTTCCCGGACCTCGCCGCGATTCCCGAGGAGATCGGCGAGACTCCTTTCCCCCCGTCCATCGAGGTTTCGCTCAAACCCGAACTGGCGCGCGCGCAGATCGTGGGCAATCTGATCGAAGGCTGGCGGAAGATCGAAGGCGTCGACGATGTTCATTACGACGCCATCCTGGTGAATCGCCTCTCCGCGTTCGTCGGCCTGGCCCGCGGCCTCGCTCTCGTTCTCGGTCTGGTGCTGGCGGTCGCCTCGGGTTTCACCATCGCGAACGTGATCCGCCTCTCCGTCTACTCGCGCGAGGACGAGATCGAGATCATGCGCCTCGTCGGCGCATCCAAGGGTTTCATCCGCGGGCCCTTCCTGGTCGAGGGGTCGGTCTCGGGCGCGCTTGGAGGTCTGCTCGCGAGCGGCCTGCTCGCCCTGGTGCTCCAGCGTGTGGTCGAGGCCATGCGCGGCGCCAGTCTCGGGGCGACCCTTGCGCCAACACTCGGCTCCACGGATGTCCTCGCGCTGATCGGCATCGGCGCCGCCGTCGGTCTGCTGGGCAGCTTCGTGAGCCTCGGAAAACTGAGGGACTGATGCCGAGAGAACCCGGCGAGCCCGCCGCGGCCCGGAAACGCCAACACGCCTTCTGGCTGGCCACGCGCGGCGCGCAGCAGATGGACCTCGCGATTCGTTTCGCGGCGGCGGCGCAGGAGGAGAACCTTCGCGTCCTCGCGCTCAAGGGGATCTCGATCGCGGACGAACTCTACGGCGGGATGGAAAACCGGCCGATGGCCGATATCGACTTCCTCGTGGTCGAGACAGATCGCTTCGCCGAGGCCGCGCAGGTCGCCCGTTCTCTGGGCCTGGTCGAGGTTGGCGCGTCGGACCATGCGCTCGTCTTCAAGGAGGAGCCGAGCGGCGTCGTCCTCGAATTACACATCTCTCTCACCGCCTGCCCGAGCCTCTTCTCCATTGACACCCTCGGGCTCTGGGAGCGCCGGACGCCGGTCAAGGGCGCGCCGATGTTTCGACTTTCTGACGAGGATCTGGTGATCCATCTGGCGCTGCACACCGCGTTTCAGCACACTTTTGTCGCGAGCGATCTTCACTACGACGAGTTCATTCGGGCCCTCGACGTTCGGCGGCCCGATCCGGACCGTATCGTCGAGCTGGCGCGGACCGCGGGTGCGCTCGGAGCACTTGGAGCGATGGTCGTGGCCTGCGGTCGCCGGGCATCGGCTTCTCCCGCGCTTCGGGACCTCGGTGAGCGGACCGTGTCTTTCTGTCCGAAAGCGGTCGTGCGCTGGATCGAGGCGCAAGACCCGATGCCCCCGCCTTTCAGAGTCAGGGACATGGCCTTCCTGCGCTTTCAGCTTGCGCCGTCTCGGGTTCGCTTTCTGAGCGCCACCTTGTTTCCCGCACGCATCCCCGGTCGCACCACGCGCGGGCCGGGCGCAACTCGGCGGCTGGTTGGTCTTCTAAACGGCGGGGGGAGCGCCGTTCCACTCGAGCCGCCGAAACTCCCGGATTCACTCCCCGTTCTTACGCCCTCTCCCGAGGTCGCCGAGCAGTGGATCCGCGAGTGTCTGAGCCTCGACCCGCGGGGCGCGGAGTTGACGGTGACCGGAACGTGCATGGAGCCGGCCATCAGGGAGGGGGCGAGAATCCGGCTGAGACTTCCGGATCGTGCCGCGAGGGTGGGAGATGTGGCGCTGCTCCGAACCGCGAAGGGTCTGAGGCTTCATCGTGTCGTGTTCCGCATCGGGTCCACTCTTCGCACGAAGGGTGATACCGGCATCTATCTCGACGCGCCGGCTTCGAGCGGAGACGTGATCGCCATCCTGGCCGGGGCCGAACCGCGCTGGAGAGGTTTTCTGCTCGCCACCTCGAGCCTGCTTCGCCTGTTCGGCCGTCCCTGGACGGCGGTGGCCAGGGGCGCGGGACGGGGTGACGCAGAGCACGCCCGTTTGTTGCCATGAAACTCTCAAGTGGAGTACGCTCGTAACTCTTCCCCTTCATCGTCGCAAGCGCATTCATCGTGCGGGAGTCTTCATGGCACAACAAGTTTCGGCCCAGTTCCCAAGGCCCTATGAGCCGCCGAAAATTTTTCGCGTCCGCGTCGCGGGCGAGGAACTGGCCGTGTCGGGATGCAAGACCAACACCGCGGGCGGGGGCCCGAACCCCCCCGGCTGTTTGAAGTCCTTCTGCAAGAACAACGGCAGTTGACGCCCCGATTCGGCTCCGCCGCCGCATCGCCCTCGCCTTCATGAGCGCGCCTCTGCCCGATTCGAAGATCGCCGAGAAGAGTTTTTCCGCTCTCTCCTTCGGGGCCGCCGGCGCGCGCGCACCCATCAACGGTGTCCTCGAAACGACGTTCCGCTGCAACCTGCGCTGCGTTCACTGCTATGTCAACGAGTCTCCCGGGGATGCGGCGGAAATAGCGCGCGAACTCGATACGGCCAGGATGCTCAAGCTCGTTGACGAGTTCGCCGACCAGGGGTGTTTCTTTCTGCTCATGACCGGAGGCGAAGTGTTCGTCCGTCCGGACTTCACCGAGGTCTATCTTCACGCGGTCCGCCGAGGCCTGCTCGTCACGATCTTCTCGAACGGCACGCTCATCACCGACCGGATCGCCGATGTCCTGGCCGAGCACCCTCCCTTCCTGGTCGAGATCAGCATCTACGGCCACACCAAAGAGACCTACGAAGCGGTCACGCAGATTCCCGGATCCTTCGAAAAGTGCCGTGCCGGAATCGCGCGCCTGATGTCACGCGGCGTGCCGGTGAAGCTCAAGACGATGGCGCTGACCGTGAACCAGCACGAAGTCGCCGACATGGAATCGTTCGCGCGCGAACTGGGCGTCACGTTCCGCTTCGACGGCTTCCTCAACCCCCGCGTCGATTGCGGCGCGAATCGGAACGGAGAACTTCAGCTCACGCCGGAGCAGGTGGTGGCCCTCGATCTCGAGAATCCCCAGCGGATGCAGGATTTCAAGGAGTTCTGCGAACGCCTGTGCCAGCCGCAGGAGGGGGCGGTGGCCGAGTTCGTATACAGCTGCGGCGCCGGCGAGTCGTCGTTCACGGTGGATCCTTACGGCAATCTCCAGATGTGTCAGCTCTCGCGCCGCCACTCCTTCTCGCTCCGGGACGGAGGCGAGTTCAAGGAAGGCTGGAACGAGTTCTTTCCAAAACTCCGCTCACGCCGATGGCAGCACAACGTTGCGTGCAGCAAATGCAATCTCATGTCGCTGTGCGGGAATTGCCCGGGTGCTGCCGAAATGGAAACCGGCGACATCGAAGGCATGATTCCCCATTTCTGCGAGATCACGCATCTGCGCGCCCATGCGGTGATGGGTGAGGGAAGCGGTCACCGCAAGGACGCGACCTGCTGCCTCGGTCACGGAAAACTCGCGTCGGAGCCCGCGGCTTCGATCGATCTCTCGCACCCCGCGGGTTGCGGCTCGTGCCATTCGAGCGTGAAGGTCGAAGCGACCGTCAGTGAGCCGCTGATTCAACTCCAGGTGCGTCGCGGCAAACCTGCGCCCTCCCCGGGGTTGCCCCTCCGCGCGCTTTGAAGCGCACCGCGACCGGTTTCGTTAACCGGCTGAAGGTGGGCCCCACGGTTCTCGCCGCCTTCGCGAACAGCCCATCCTCGATAGCTTGGCCGAAGCGGTTCGAGCCCTTCCTCTGCTCCACTGGCGTAGACCTCGCGGTTTCAGTCCGGCGCGAGCCGATTCCCCCGCTCGGGGAACGCCTCTTCGAATCGGAAGGCGTCTGGCGCGCCTACCGCCAGACGGACGGCCGCCTGCTTTTGACTTTCAGGGTCGGCCGCACGATCTACAAGGCGGCCCTGCTCGATCGCGAGGTCGCACACGCCGAGATCTACTTCCCCCGCCCGGCTCGTGGCGCCGTGGGTCCGCGATCGGCCCTGCAGTTCCCCCTCGACGAGATGCTCTTTCAGCACCGCTGGGCAAAAGAAGGCCTTCTCGAGATTCACAGCTGCGGCGTCTCGGATCGCGGAGGGGTGCTCCTCTTCGCGGGACATTCCGGGGCGGGGAAATCCACTCTCGCGAAGATCTGGCAAGCTCAGGCGCCCGCCTCGACGATCCTCTCGGACGACCGGGTTCTGCTGGACCCCCGTGCGCCTGGGGGCATCCCGGCTTTCGGCACGCCCTGGCATGGCACGGGCCGTTTTGGTTCGCGTTCCCGAGGAAGGCTCCGGGCTCTCTTCTTCCTCGAGCAGGCGGCGATCACGGAAACCGTCCCTCTTCATCCTGCCGAAGCCGCTGCCCGTCTCTTCACGCGGTCCTTCCCCCCGATCTGGGACCGCGAGGCGACGGAACGTGTCGTGAACGCCTGCGGCGACGTGGCCGAACGCGTCCCCGCGTTCCTGCTCCGTTTCCGGAAGGACGGCAGCGCCATCGACGCGGCAAGGCGAGCTGCCGCGGCCTAGTCCCTTCGACACCCGAACGGAGCGCCGTCTGGTGGACTGGAGCTTTTCTGCGGCGCGGGCTCCTAGCCACGGGCGACCCTCCCGAATTATCCTTGTCTGTCTTGGCTCAAGCCCTCGCCGCCGTCGTCGACCTCCGAAAGGTACCGAAACATTCCCCGCGCGTGGTCTCACGCATGGTCGCGGGGGAGCACATCCTCGTCCCCCTCGCGTCTCGGGGCGCGGAGATCGACTCGATCTTCAACCTCAATGAAACCGGCACGTTCATCTGGGAGCAGATGGACGGCCGCCGAAGCGGTTCAGCGATCGCATCTCTCGTCGCCAAGAGTTTCGAGGTCAGCGCCGAACAGGCGGAAGCGGACTGCTCCTCGTTCCTGGCGCAGTTGCTCGAAGTCCGCGCCATCGAACTGACGGAAGCCCCATGAGCGACAGCGAGAAGAAGGTTCCGGCGAAATCCGTGGCCCGCGAGTATCTCGAGATGCTCGTGGGGGCGGTGATCCTCGCCCTCTTCGTGCGCGCCTTCATCTTCCAGGCTTTCAAGATCCCGACCGGCTCCATGGAGCCGAATCTTCTGATCGGCGACCATCTCCTCGTCGACAAGCTGGTCTTTTCGCCTTCGCTCGGCAGTATCGAGGATTTCGTGTTCGCGAAACGCGGCATCAAGCGAGGGGACGTGCTCGTGTTCAAGTTCCCCGAGGACCCCACCCGCGATTTCATCAAACGCGTCATCGCCCTCCCAGGCGAGACCTTCGAGATCCAGGACAAGCAGGTCCTGATCGATGGCAAGGCCATCACCGAGCCCTACGCGCATTTCAACGAGCCGCCGCTCAAGCGCACCGATCCCGACTATGGGCTTTACGGCGAAGACCTTCGCGACAACTTCGGGCCGCAGAAAGTCCCGGCCGATCAGCTGATGATGATGGGCGATAACCGGGACAACAGCCGGGACAGCCGTTTTTGGGGCACCCTGCCGGTTTCCCAGGTCAAAGGCCGGGCGGTCGTGGTCTATTGGTCCTACGAGGCCTCCCGCGAGGAATACACACGGGGGGCTTCCTTCCAGTGGGTGAAGGACACGCTGTCCGCTTTCGGGCGGACGCGCTGGTCCCGGTTTTTTCACGTGATCAGGTAGTCTCTTGGAGTCTTTGAGGCAAGGAGCAACTTCGATGAAAGCAGCAAAAGGATTCAAATCATCCGAACGGGGCGAAGGACGGATCATGAGCATCATCATGCTGGGCGTGTTCATCGCCCTCGCCGTCGCCGCCGCCCAGGTAGGACCGATCTACTGGGACAACTACCAGTTCGAGGATCGTCTCACCAACATCGCCGGTCGCTTCCCTCCCAACAAGGAAAGCGACGACCGCGCGCTGGCCGCCATCAAGGAGGCCATCGAAGACACCGGCATGGCCGCCTACCTTGACGTGAGCGCCTGCTCGGTGAAGTCACAGGGCGGCATCGGCGGCCTTCGCACCATCAACTGCACCTATACCCGGGAGTACAAGCTGTTCGGTTCGAGGAAGACCGTGACCTTCGAGAACTCGGTTTCGCGGCCGATGTTCTAAACGCGTCCCCGATGGTTTCGCGGACCAAGGGTCCGCATCCCTTTCGCGGACGAGGTCATAAGACACAGGCATTGGGCTCAAACACGCACACCACGGTGAAGGTCGGGATCTTCGGCGGCTCCGGCTATTCGGGCCGCGAACTTTCGACCTGGCTCCGCCGCCACCCGCATGTTTCGGTCGAGTTCACGACCGGGTCGAGCCAACCCCACATCCCGCACGAAGAGGGTCTTGCCCGCTCCGCCGACGTCTATTTTCTCTGCCTTCCCCACGTCACGTCCGCCGGCTACGTGCGGAAACTTCGGCAGGCCCGTCCGCAGGCTCTGATCATCGACCTCTCCGGCGACTTCCGGATGAAGAGCGAGGAGAACTACAAACGCTGGTACGAGCATGATCACGGCGCGCCGGAACTTCTGGCGGAGGCGGTTTTTGGTCTCACCGAGGTTTTCAGGAAAGAGATCGCGGCCGCCCGATTCATTTCGAATCCGGGCTGCTACGCGACCTCGGTCATGCTGCCCCTTCTGCCCCTCATCAAGGACGGGCTGATCGATCCCTCGGACATCATCGCTGATTCGAAGAGCGGCGCATCGGGCGCGGGCCGGTCGCTCCGCGAGGATCTCCTCTTCTGCGAGGTGGAGGGAAACTTTTCGATCTACTCCCAGGGCCGGAAACACCGGCACATCGGGGAGATCGAGGAAACCATCGAACGCGCCACCGGGGCGCGGGCGACCCTCACGTTCTCACCGCACCTCCTGCCGGTCGAGCGGGGGATCCTCTCGACGATCTATGTTCGGACCACGCGCCCGGTCGCGGATCTGCGCGCGAGCCTCGAGACCTACTACGCTGGGGCGTCGTTCGTGCGTGTCGTCGACGCGGCCCCGAAGCTCAA
The DNA here is from genome assembly GCA_964494295.1 of uncultured Acidobacteriota bacterium. Taxonomy (GTDB): domain Bacteria; phylum Acidobacteriota; class Vicinamibacteria; order Fen-336; family JAGNNV01; genus JAGNNV01. Next base: position 8,098 of record CAZBTT010000031.1, on the reverse strand, counting down.
GGACGTAAACCACACCAACTTGTGCCTCATGTCCGTCCACGAAGGCGCCCCCGGCCGGGCCATCCTTGTTTCCGCTCTCGACAACCTGGTGAAGGGGGCGTCGGGCCAGGCGATCCAGAACATGAATGTGGCCCTGGGCTTCGATGAGACGGACGGGCTTCTCTGATGGCCCGACAAAGACGCGTCTACAAGCTGGGCGGACCCGCGCTCGAAGATCCGAGGCTCCTGATTCCCCTGGCGAAGGAGATCTCCGGATTCGACGGGGAAGTGGCCCTGGTTCATGGCGGAGGCCGGCAGGTCGAACGCTTGCTGAAGCAGCTCGGCATCGAATCGAAGTTCATCGACGGCCGACGCGAGACCTCGGCCGCGGCCATGGAAGTTGTGGAGATGGTTCTGAGCGGCACGATGAACAAGGCCCTCGCCGCCGGTCTGGTCGAGGCGGGCGTCCTTGCGGCCGGCATCTCGGGGCGCGACGGGGGACTGATGCAGGCGAGGCTTGTTCCGGGCCTCGGCCAGGTGGGTTCGCCCGAAAAGGTGAACCCGTCGGTTCTCGAGGCCCTCTGGGCGGCGCGCTTCGTCCCCGTGATTTCCCCGGTATCGGCAGGCCCCGCGGGCGAGGCGGTGAACGTCAACGCCGATGAAGCCGCGCAGTGGATCGCCCGCGCCATCCATGCGGAGACGCTGGTGTTCCTCTCCGACGTCGACGGCGTGATTCTCGACGGCGCGCCCGTGACTCACCTCACCGAGGCCGCGATCGAGGCCCGCACCAAAGACGGCGCCATCCACGGCGGCATGGCCATGAAAGTCAGGATGGCGCTCGACGCCGCGCGTTCGGGCATCCAGGCGGTGATCATCGCCGGCCGGGCCCGACTCTCGAACGGTTTTCCCGGAACTCAGATCTCTCTCAAATGAAAGTTGGCGACCCACCCATGAGTCAGGCTCTCCTTCCCCTCTACGACCGGGACATCACTCTGGTTCGCGGCAAAGGCTCCACGCTCTGGACGAGCGACGACCGTCGCTTTCTCGATTTCTGCGCGGGCATCGCGGTGAACGGCCTCGGCTATGGCGACCGTGCCGTGGTGAAGGCGATCCGGGATCAGGCGGGGAAGCTCATGCACATCTCCAACCTGTATCACTCCGAGCCGACGTCGCTTCTGGCTCAGCGTCTGGTGGCGATGTCGTTTCCGTCCAGGGTGTTCTTCTCGAACTCGGGCAGCGAAGCCAACGAAGCCGCGATCAAGTTCGCGCGCCGGGTGGGAAATGACCAGGGCCGCACTGAGCTTTTCGCGTTCGACCGTTCGTTCCACGGAAGAACGATGGGAGTTCTCTCCCTCACCTGGACGCCCAAGTATCGCGAACCGTTCGCGCCTCTTCTGCCGGATACCGGTTTCCTCCCCTGGGGCGATCTTGCGGCCATCTCGGAGCGGGTTGGTCCCAAAACGGCCGCGGTCCTGGTTGAGCCGGTTCAGGGCGAAGGCGGCTTGCGCCCCGCGTCCATCGAATTCCTGCAGGGACTGAGAAAGATCTGCACCGAACGCGGAGCGCTTCTGATCGTCGACGAGATCCAGACCGGCTTCGGCCGGACCGGGAAGATGTTCGCGTACGAACACGCGGGCATCACCCCCGACATCCTGACCGTGGCGAAGCCCCTGGGCGGCGGTCTGCCCATGGGGGCGACGCTGCTGCGCGAGGAGTTTGTTCCGAAGATCCACGTGGGCGACCACGGGTCGACCTTCGGCGGCAACCCGGTCTGCGCGGCCGCGTCGAATGCGATCCTGGATCGGCTGACCCAGGCCGGTTTTGTGGAGTCGGTGGCGAAGAAGGGCGAGCAACTCCGCAAGGGGCTGAAGAAGATCGCACGCAAGCACAAGAACCAGATCGTCGACGTGCGCGGCCTGGGTCTGATGCAGGGGGTCGAGTTCGCGGGCGACGCTTCGCTCGTGGTCAAGGGTCTCAAGGCGAGAGGCATCCTCACCATCAAGGCGGGCGAGAAGGTTCTCCGCCTCTTGCCGCCTCTCGTGATCAAGCCCGCGGAGATCCGCGAGTTCCTCGCCGCCCTCGACGCGGTGGTGGGCGAACTGCCGGACCCGAAGGCGGCTTGAGGTGAGTAGCGGAGTCACAGCGGCGCGGGGGTTTCGGGCGGCCGCGGTCGAGGCTGGGATCAAGGCGGGGCGGACGGATCTCGCGTTGCTGGTTTCGGATCGGCCCTGCGTGGCTTCAGGGGTGTTCACCACGAACCTCGCGAAGGCGGCGCCGGTCCTCGTTTCCGCGGAACACCTGAAGCACGGCAGCGCTCGCGCGGTACTCGTGAACGCGGGTTGCGCCAATGCCGCGACGGGTCCTCAGGGCCTCGCGGATGCGCGGGAAAGCGTCCTCCTGACCGCGGCGGCGCTCGGCTGCCCGGTCACCGAGGTTCTGGTCTGCTCGACCGGTGTGATCGGCGTGAATCTGCCGATGGACAAGGTTCGCGCGGCCATTCCCCCAGCGGTATCCGGCCTCTCGAGCGAAGGTGGCGCTTCGGCCGCGCGCGCGATCATGACCACCGACACCCAACCCAAAGAGTCGGCGCGTACGGTCGATCTCGGCGGCGTTGCCGTCACGGTGGGCGGTATGGCCAAGGGCGCGGGGATGATCGCGCCATCGCTCGCGCCCCTTCACGCAACCATGCTCGCGTTTTTCACCACCGACGCGACGATCGATCGGACCACGCTCGACCGCATGCTGCTCGATGCGGTAGGCCCGACGTTCAACCGCATAAGTGTCGACTCCGACACGTCGACGAACGACACCGCGATCGTTCTCGCAAACGGCGCAGCAGGGGCCGCGCCCATCGTGGGACCAGGCCCCGGGTACAACGTGCTGCGGGATGCCTTTCGCGAAGTGTGCCGCGATCTCGCCCTCATGATGATTCGCGATGGGGAAGGCGTGCAGAGAATCGCCGAGGTGGTGGTGAAGGGCGCGCGAACTGCGGGCGACGCGCTCAAGATCGCGCGCACCGTCGTGGATTCGCCCCTTGTGAAGACGGCGCTTCATGGCGGAGATCCGAACTGGGGTCGCATCCTTGCCGCGGCGGGTCGAGCGGGCGTCTTTTTCGACATCGACCGGGTCGACATTCACATCGGAGATGTCTTCGTGTGTGAAGGTGGCGCGGCGCGGGCCTACGACGAAAAAGCCGCGCACGCGGAGATGCTCAAGGATCCCGGCCAGCTCACTATCGACCTCCACGCGGGCGATGCGTCGGAGTCGATGTGGATGTGTGATCTGACCAAGTCGTATGTCGACATAAATGCGCACTACAGGACTTAGCATCCTCCCATGACCAAACTGTGGGGGGGCAACTACGACGCCGAGCCGGATCGGCTCTTCTGGGAGTTCAATCGGTCGTTTCCCTTCGACCGCCGGCTGATCCGCGAGGAGATCGCGGCTTCGCGGGCTTACGCGCTTGCGCTTGGCCGCTGTCGCGCGATCTCGACGAAGGATGCGTCGAAACTCGACCGGGGCCTCGCCCGCGTTCTGGCGAAATACGAGGCGGATCCTGCGTATGCCGCGATCGATGTCGAGGACGTTCACTCCTTCGTCGAGACGCGCCTCGAGGAAGAGATCGGCCCGCTGGCCGGACAGGGCCATCTCGGACGCAGTCGCAATGAGCAGTCGGTCACCGCACTCCGTCTTTTCATCCGTGGCGCCATCGACGATCTCCGCCCCCGGGTCAAGGATCTGGTGGAGGCCCTCGTCGTGCGTGGACTTCAAGGCGCGGCGGCGCCCATGCCCGGATACACCCATACCCGCGAGGCCGAGCCCATCACGTTCGGTCATTGGGCTGGGGCCCATGCGTGGGCCCTGGTTCGCGACTTCGAGCGTCTGGGCGACGCGCGCAAGCGCGTCAATGTCCTGCCCCTCGGTTCAGGCGCTCTCGCGGGAACCGCCCTTCCGCTGAACCGTGAGGCCCTCGCCCGCGCCCTTGGTTTCACCGCGGTCTCCGAGAACGCCCTCGACGCGATCTCCGACCGCGACTTCGCCGCCGAGTTCGTCTTCACCCTCGCCCAGATTCAGGCGCATCTCTCCCGCATCGCCGAGGATCTCATCCACTATTCCTCGCTGCCGTACGGGTTCCTGACTCTCCCCGACGCCTTCACCACGGGCTCGAGCCTGATGCCTCAGAAGAAGAATCCCGATTCGATGGAGCTCGTGCGCGGCAAAGCCGCACGGACTACCGGGGCCGTGGTGAGGCTTCTCGCCCTGACCACCGGCGTGCCGGTGAGTTACCAGAAGGATTTCCAGGAGGACAAGGAGGCGGTCTTCGACGCGCTCGACGCGGTTCTGCCTTCCCTCACCGTGACCGCGGGAGTCATTCGTGGGCTCACCCTCTACCCGGCGGTCATGAAGAAAGCCGCCTCGGTTGAAGGCATGATGGCGGCCTCTCTCGCCGTGGCCCTGGCTCGGGAAGGTGTGCCGTTCCGCAAGGCGCACGGCATGGTCGGCTCGATGGTGGCGGATGCGGTGAGTGCGAAGATCCCGCTTCAGGACATCGCCCGCGCCACACTCGCGGGCCGCCACCCGAAGATCGCGGGCAGGATCAAGGACTTCTTCGACCCCACCAAGGCAGTCGCTGCCAAAGCAGCACGCGGGGGCACGGCGCCGGCCGCGGTGCGAGTCTCACTGCGCGCGGCCCGCGCGCGAGTGAGATAAGGCAGATCCATGCGGATTCGCGTGGGTACCAGTGGCTTCGCCTACAAGGAGTGGAAAGGGACCTTCTATCCCGAGAAGTTCAAGGACGAGGGAATGCTTGCGTACTACGCCGAGCGCTTCGAGACGGTGGAGATCAACAACACCTTCTACCGGATGCCGAAGCCGGAGCTGCTCGAGAAATGGGCGGCGGACACCCCAGAGCACTTCGCCTTTGTCCTCAAGGCCCCGCAGAAGATCACGCACATCAAGAAACTCGAGGACTGCGCTTCCGAAGTCGAGTACTTCCTGAAATCGGCGCAGAGCCTTGGCGGAAAGCGCGGCCCGATTCTGTTCCAGCTGCCGCCGTGGATGAAGAAGGACCTCGGGAAACTCGAGCGCTTCCTGACTCTCCTGCCCGAAGGCACGCGCGCGGCCTTCGAGTTCCGGCACGCGACGTGGTTCGATGACGAAACCTACGCGCTGCTCAAGGAGCGCCACGCCACGCTCGCGGCCTCAGAGACCGACGAGAAGACGGGAGAGTTGGGTCCGCCGGTGCTCCCCACCACGGACTGGGGCTACTTCCGCCTGCGCCGTACCGACTACGCCGAGGCCGATCTCAAGGACTGGCTCGTGAGAATCCGCGAGCAGCCGTGGTCGGAGGCCTGGATCTTCTTCAAGCACGAAGACGAAGGCAACGCCGCCGTACTGGCGGCGGCGTTGAGCGCGCTCCTTTAGTCGAAGAGGCTAGGAGCGCGCGGCCGCGAAAGGCACCAGGCGTCTGGTGGTCTCGTCCCACAGTCCGAGGGACGCGCAGCGAAGACTGGTGCGGATCGTCAGCGTCGGGGCCTGCTGGAGCCTCTGGCTCGACTTGTAGCATTCCTCGAGCCGGTAGTTCGGCACCTTGAGGGCCAGATGGTGGATGTGGTGGAAGCCGATGTTGCCGCTGAACCACTGGAGGATCCTGGGCAGATGGAAGTACGAACTGCCGGCGAAAGCGGCCTTCTCCACCGTCCACGAATCGTTGCGATCCCAGTAGGTGTCCTCGAATTGATGCTGCACGTAGAAGAGCCAGACCCCGGCCACGCCCGAAATGAGGACGATGGGGATGTGGACGAGGAGCAGCGTCTTCACGCCGAGCAGAGCCGTGAGTCCGCCGAACAGGCCGATGAGGGCCAGGTTGTTCAGGAGGACGCTGATCCACTCCTTCTTGTAGGTGAAGGGCAGGTCGAAGGGGAAGCGGTGCTTCAAGACGAACTGGTAGAAGGGGCCGACACCCAGGAGAACCGCGGGATGGCGATAGATGCGATAGGCGAGGCGCCGCAAGAGGGGCAGGGTCTGGTATTCCTTGACCGTCATGGTGTCGATGTCGCCGAAGCCGCGGCGGTCGAGGTTGCCCGAGGTGGCGTGGTGGATGGCGTGAGTCTTCTTCCAGTAGCTGTAGGGCACCATGGTCAGCATGCCGATGAAGGCACCCACCGCATGGTTCATCTTCTCGGAACTGAAGAATGACCCGTGGCCGCAGTCGTGCTGCACGATGAAGAGACGCACCATGAGGCCCGCAGTCGGGATGGCGAACACCGCGGTCGCGAGGAAACCAAAGCCCTGGGTCACGGAGACGGCGGTGAGAGCCCAGCCCGCGATGAAGAGGGCCAGAGTGGTGCCGAACTGCGTCCAGGCCCGAGCGTTCTGGGCTTTTGCAAAGGGCGCTATGAGCAGTCGCAGGGAAACCTCGGCTTCCTTGACCGCCTCGGGGCTGAAGTTCCGGCTTTCGGCATGCGAGTCCGGATATGCGCTTGCAGTGCTATCGAACATGAGTGGAGTCTAGAGAGCTTTCCTCCCGCCCGTGTGTCACAGTTTCGTCATAGTTCCCTGTTGGCATAAATAGTTTATTTACATCGCTTTGGATGCCGCGACGAGACTTCGGCCCGCGGCCTCGCAGTCCTCAAGACTCACGTCTTTGTGCGACACGAAGCGCAGCGCCTTTTCGCCCATCACGGAGGCCCTGATTCCCTCGTCCTGGAGCCGCGCAGCCAGCAGCTGGGCGACAGGCGTATCGAAGTGAACAAAAAGGATGTTGGTTTCAGGCGTCACCACGCGGGCCCCCGAGGCTTCCCGGGCCAGGCCAGCGAGACGACGGGCCTTTTCGTGATCCTCAGCGAGGCGCGCCACCATCGTCTCCACCGCGATGATCCCGGCTGCGGCAAGATGGCCGATCTGGCGCATGCCGCCGCCAAACTGCTTGCGCACGCGCCGGGCCCTTGAGGTCGCCTCGCGACTCGCACAGAGGATCGATCCCACGGGCGCGCAGAGCCCTTTTGACAGGGTCACCATCGCGGAATCGGCGCCCCGCACGAGTTCGGCGGGAGAGGCCCCAAGGGCCACGGCCGCGTTCCAGAGTCGCGCGCCGTCCACGTGGACCTTGAGTCCGATCTGGTGCGCGGCGTCGATGCTCGCCTGCATGTCTCCCGCGGTTGCCACTGTTCCTCCGGCGAGGTTGTGCGTGTTCTCGAGCACGAGGAGGGTGATCTCGGAGCGGTAATACGCACGTGGCCGCGTCGAGGCGGCCACGTCCTCAGCGGTCACATGCCCCCGCTCCGTCTCTACGGTCCTTGGAATCACCCCGGACAGCGCCGCCATGCCGGAGAGTTCGTAATCGACCACATGAGAGTGGGCGTCGCAAAGCACCTCGTCGCCGGGGCGGGTCCAGAGGCGGATGGCGACCTCGTTCGCCATGACTCCCGTAGGCATGAAAAGGGCGGCCTCGAAACCCAGCATCGCCGCCACCTGCCGCTCCAGCCGGATCGCGGTCGGGTCCTCCTCGAAGACATCGTCACCGACCTCGGCCTCGGCCATTGCCTTTCGCATGGCGTCCGTCGGACGGGTGACCGTATCCGACCTCAAATCGATGATTCGGTTCATGGCGGGCACGCTATGCCGCGCTCGCCGCTTCGGTCAAACGACCACGAGCCTCCACGGCAGGAGGGCTCGTGGCCAGGGACTAAGCTTCTGCACGAATGAAACGCGACCCTCAGGCGCTTCAGTCCCGCGAACACGATCTGCTGGTGATCGGCGGCGGAATCGCCGGCGCCTGGACGGCGTGGGAAGCCGCCTCGCGCGGCCTGAGCGTCGCCCTCATCGAACTCGAGGACTTCGGTCAGGCCACGAGCTGGGCGTCCCTCAAGACCGCGCACGGCGGCCTGAGGCACCTTCAGCGGCTGGATATCTCCGGTTTCCGGGAGTCGGTGCGGGGGAGGCGGACTCTGCTTCGCGTGGCCCCGGAGATCGTGCGGCCTCTCGCCTTCGCGGTGGAGGTTTCGGGCCGCCTCGAAGGAGCGAAATACTTCCTGGGCGGCCTTGTGAACGACCTCCTCTCTTTCGATCGGAATGAAGGTCTGCAGGGCGATCGGTGTGTCGGCACCTCCCGACTGCT
>CAZBTT010000030.1:0-19090 GCA_964494295.1 uncultured Acidobacteriota bacterium | reverse complement strand
CGCTAATGAGGGCAGCTTGACCGGTCGGACTCGAGCAGGAGAAGAGGACGTCAAGGCCTCCAGGACTGGAACATCGTATTCACGACGAACCAGACGTTAGCGGGCCGCTCGGCGAGGCGACGCATGTACCAGGGGAACCAGTATTCGCCGTAGCTGATGAGCACGAATACCTTGTACCCGGCTTCGATGAGCCGCTTCTGCTCCTCGTTCCGGATGCCGTAGAGCATGTGGAACTCGTACTTCGAGTTGTCGAGATGGGCCGCGGCTTTGATGAGGCGCTGATGCAGGACGGAGTCGTGGGTACCGAAAACCACGCGCGCGCCCTGGCCCACCGCGTCGTCCTTCATCAGACGGACGCCCAGCTTGTAGAAGTTCTCGTCCACGTCGCTCTTCTTGGGAAAAGCCACCGAGGCGGGCTCGAGATACGCGCCCTTCACCAGCCGGATCATGGGCTTCAAAGGCAGCAGCGACTCGAGATCGGCCATGGTGCGGTAAAGGTAAGCCTGCAGGGCGAGGCCCACGTTCGGGAACTTTCCCTTGGCCCGCCGATAGATCTCGAGGGTGACGTCGGTGTACTTCGAACCCTCGATGTCGATCCAGAGGACGTTGTTGGCCTTCTGGGCCTCGGCGCACAGGCGATCGAGATGCGAGTTGCACAGATCGAGACCGCCGCCCGGCAGATCGAGCCCGAGCTGGGTGGGTTTCACCGAGATCTCCGCGCGGCGCTTCTGGGCGGCCAGGGTGGCGAATACCTGCGAATAGTGATCGGCCACTTCCTGGGCGGCCGCGACGTCCTTGACGTTCTCCCCGAGGCGGGTGAGGAGAACCCCGGCGCCCAACTCGTTGAGCCTCGCGGCTTCGCGCAGGGCGTCTTCGACCCTTTCGCCGGGCATGAACTTCCGCACCGCGGCCTTGGCGAACGCGTATTTCGGGAAGGACTCGCGAAGCGTCTGGTTCTCGGACGCCCACAACAACGCGGAACGCATCATGACGTTCTTGACTCCTGAGGGTTATTTCTTCGAAGCGCCCTGTGCGGCGACCGCGGCCGCCCGCGCCGCCACCGCCGCCGCGTCGCCAAGGTACCGCCGGCCCTGGGAGCGTAGATCCTGGTCCAGCTCATACACGAGGGGCACCCCGGTCGGAATGTTGAACTCGAGGATCTCGGCCTCACTCATGCCGTCGAGGTGCATGACGAGGGCGCGCAGCGAGTTGCCGTGAGCGGCGACGATCAGCCTCTGACCCGCGCGGACCCGGGGAGCGATCTGGTCCTGCCAGCAGGGCATCATTCGCGCGATGGTGTCCTTCAAGGACTCGCCTTGGGGAATCTCATCGGGCTTCAAGGATGCGTAGCGAGGATCCTTGTGGGCGGAACGCTCATCGGCGGGATCGAGAGGCGGAGGCGGGGTCGCGAAGCTCCGACGCCAGATCTTCACCTGATCCTCGCCGTACTTCTTCGCGGTTTCTTCCTTGTTGAGTCCCTGAAGCGATCCGTAGTGGCGCTCGTTGAGACGCCAGGTCTTCTCCACCGGAATCCACGCAAGGTCCATGTCGTCGAGGACGATGTTCAAGGTCCTGATCGCGCGCTTGAGCACCGAGGTGATCGCAAGATCGAAGACAAAACCTTCTTCTCGAAGGAGTTTGCCCGACTCATGGGCCTCTCTTTCACCCTTCGCCGACAGGTCCACGTCGGTCCAGCCGGTGAAACGGTTCTGAAGATTCCAGTCGCTTTCCCCGTGGCGCAGGAGGACGAGTTTCATGCGGCCCAAGGTTACCGCGAAGCCGAGCCTTGCGGCACGGGCTCGAACACGGCGGTGAAATGACGGAGAGCCAGGGGAGCCTTGGTGATCCGGAAGCCCCTGAGCGTGTCCTTCATCCCCGCGACCCCGATCACCGCCTCGGCCACATAATCGATGTGCGACTGCGTGTAAACGCGCCGCGGAATGGCGAGACGGACGAGATCCATCGCCGGCACCACCTCGGTTCCGTCCGGCTGCTGGCCGAACATCACGGTGCCGATCTCGACCCCCCGGATTCCCGCCTCGACATACAACGCGTTGGCGAGGGCGATGCCGGGGTACTGAAGCGGTGGGATGTGCGGCAGGAGCGCGCGCGCGTCGATGTAGACCGCGTGGCCGCCCGCGGGACGGATCACGGGAACGCCCGCCGCGACCATTCGTTCATGCAGGTATTCGGTCGAGCGGATCCGGTAGCGAAGATACGGTTCCTCGACCACCTCCTCGAGCCCGCGCGCCACCGCCTCGAGGTCGTAACCCGCGAGTCCGCCATAGGTCGGAAAACCTTCGGTGAGGATCAGCAGGTTGCGGCAGCGCTCGGCCCAGGTCTCGTTGTTCATGGCCAGAAAGCCGCCGATATTCGCCAGGCCGTCTTTCTTCGCCGACATCGTGCAGCCGTCGGCGAGGGAGAACACTTCCTGGGCGATGGCCTTGGGCGAACGCTCGCGCTGGCCTTCTTCGCGGATCTTGATGAAGTAGGAGTTTTCGGCGAACCGGCACGCGTCGAGGAAGAACGGTTTCTGGTACCGGTCGCACAACTTCCGCACGCCCCGCAGATTCTCGAGCGACACCGGCTGCCCCCCGCCCGTGTTGTTGGTGATGGTCACCATCACGAGAGGCACGCGGTCGCCGTCCTTGTCGAGCGTGCGCTCGAGGGCCCCGAGGTCGATATTGCCCTTGAACGGGTGGACCAGCGAGGGGATCCGGCCCTCCGCGATGACCAGATCCCGGGCCTCCGCCTTCTCCACTTCGATGTTCGCGCGGGTTGTGTCGAAGTGATTGTTGTTCGGCACCACGTCGCCGGCCTTGAGTGTGGTGTGGAAGAGGATCCTCTCGGCGGCCCGTCCCTGGTGGGTGGGGATGATGTGTTTGAAGCCGGTGAGGTCTTGAACCACATCGCGGAAGCGGTAGTAGGAGCGGGAGCCGGCGTACGATTCGTCGCCCTGCATGATGGCGCCCCACTGCGCGGCGGACATGGCGCCGGTGCCCGAGTCGGTCAGCAGGTCGATCAGGACGTCATCGGCGTGAAGCCTGAAAACGTTGTACCCCGCTTCGACCAGCGCCCGGTCGCGCTCGTCGCGTGTGTTGAACCTGCGCGACTCAACCGACTTGATCCGGAAAGGCTCGATGATCGTCTTGAAATGCACTCTGGACCGCCTCCTCGCAACACCGAGTGTAGGCGGGCGCGGATTCTGCGGCAGTAGTGCAGATGGCTCACGCCGAGGACGTCAGCGGACGAGCGAACCCGAATAGGAAAGCGCCGCGGTGGGCGGGGCCGCGCCAAAGTCCGCGGTTCCGGTGAAGCGTCCGGTCCCCTTGAGGGCCGCGTAGGCCGCGGAGCCGCTCTCAACTTCCCAATCGCCGGCCACGGTCGCCGCGGTGGGGCTCGTGAAGGTGAGTGTAGCGCTGCCCTTGATGCTCAAGGCGCCGCGCGCGCCTGTGAGCTGCCGCCGGAACGTGACCGGCACGGGAGACTTGTCGAGGGGGCCAAGGAACGTGAGCTCCTCGGTGGTCTGGCCGGTGTCGGACACGCTCCCGCTCATCTGGAACGACCCCGCGGCGCTGGCCTGGCCAGTCAGGGACTGCTGAATCGATATGGTGACGGGCCCGGTGTCGTCGGGTCGGGTCGAACACGCGGAAACGAGGAAGGTCGCGCCAAGGATGAAGAGGACGGGTCGCTGGGTCATGAAGATCTCCTTTGAGAAGCCACCAGATCGTGGCGAAGGAGATGTTCGAAGCACGGATGGGTGGAAAGCACCCCCCACACGGGTGGCGAGCAGGGGTGGCGCCCCACCCTGGCTTACGAGTTCGTGATGGCCCAGGCTTCGAGGGGTTCCTTGCCCCGGCCTCTCGGAACGGGACGCCGGACCAGTTCCACACCGGAGCCGGAGAGGATGTCGCGCAGGGTGGCCGACACGAGGATTTCACCGGGAGTCGCCGACTTCGCCAGGAGTTGAAGCAGCGACGCGACGGACTTCGAGGGTTCACCATCCGAGGCGCGGCAGGCCCCCACGTGAAGTCCGGCCCCGGTGGGCCCCGCCTTGACCGCATGGCGGAGGCGACGAGCCGCCGAGACTGCGGCGCGAGGCGATTCGAAGAGGGCGACAAAGCTCCCGCCCACGGCCCGCACCTGCTTCGCCTGACAGGCGGCCAGGATGGCGCGCTGAGTGGCGGTGGGGCGCGCGGCCCCGCTCGACAAAGCCAGGAGAATTGCGAGCCGGGTTTCGACCTCTGGCTCGATCGCGGCTTCGCGCAAGAAGCCATGAACCTCCCTGACCACGTCATCGGCGCCTACGAAGTAGATGTGATCGTCGCCGTTCAGTTCGACGAGGCGGGCGTTCGGCAGATGGTCGGCGAGGTATCGCGTCGCGGCGATGGGCACGATTCGATCGCCGGTGCGCCCGATGACGAGAGTGCGCGTCTCCACATCCTCGAGCAGTCCCCGAATGTCGACGGCGGCGGCGTTTTCGATCACTGCCTTCACCGACGAGGGGCTCGCGGCCGCGCGCAGGCAGCGGGGCCACCACGCCACAAAGGCCTTGTCGTGCATCCTCGATGGCGCGAAACGCTCGATGGCCCAGGGTTCTCCCCACGAGGACAGGAGCGCCGCGAGTCGCTGGTCGAACGCCTCTCGCGGTGACGACCAGACGGGCTCTTCGCCGGTGCGGACGACCTTGGCGGTCGTGCCGAAGAGGATCAGGCCGCTCACCCGGTCCGGGAACATCGACGCGAGAAGGACCGCGGCGGCGCCGCCTTCCGAGGTGCCGAAGACGAAGGTGCTCTTCGAGCCGACCGCGTCGAGCACGCACAGCGCGTCCCGCACGGTCTGATCGAGGGACGGTCCGCCCGGAACGCGATCCGAGAGACCGACGCCGCGTTTGTCGAAGGTGATCACGCGCGCGATCCGCCCGAGCTGTTCGAAGAAGGAGACATAGTCCGGCGTCTCCCATGACATCTCGATATGCGATACGAAACCCGGGATGAACAGCAGATCCACCGGGCCCTTTCCCACTACCTGATACGCGATCGAAACGCCGTCGTTGTCGACATAGCGAATGGGATGGCGGATGACGGGGGTCGAGGGCGAAGCCAGCAGACCCAGTTCCGTGGCGCGAGACACCGCGTCGGTGCGGTTCGCGGCATCGAGCTTTTCGTAGACCCGCTTGTTGTACCAGCGGATGGTCTCCGCGGAGAGGCCGAGCTTCGAAGCGATCGCGCGGTCGGAAAGACCCTTCGCCGCGAGTTCCAGTATCGCCTTCTCCCGTGCGTTGAGCGCGGCGCGGGCGGGAGCCTTCATCGCTCAGGCCTTCTCCTTGTCGGGAAAGCGGTCGAGCAGGATCGCGACCAGCATGTCGCTCATGACGTTCACTCCCGACCGGACGCGACCCACCAGCCAGTCGACGCTGAAGAGCACGGGCAGAACCCCAAGAACCACGGAGTCGGGCAGACCGACGGTGGTGAGGACCAACGGAAGCACGATGAGACCGGCATCCGGCACGCCCGAGATGCCGATCCCGGCCATCAGCGAGGCCAGCGCCACCAGCACCTGCTGTTCGAAGGTCAGGTGGTAGCCGAGGGCCTGCGAAAGGAAGAGGGCGGCCATCGCATCGTAGAGAACGATCCCATCGTTGTTGAGATTCGTGCCGACGCAGGCGGAAAGGCGCGAGGACGCGTCCGAGATCTTCATCTTCGCGAGGCTCTGGAGGGTCAGGGGAACCGTCGCGAGCGAGGAGTTCATCGACATCCCCGCCAGGATCGCGGGCGCCCCCTCGCCGAGGTAGACCTTTGGCGAACGCCGTCCGATGAACCAGGCCGCCAGGGTGTAGTAGCCGAGAGCGTGCAGCGAGAGCCCGGAGACCATGGCCACGACGTAGACCGCGAGATCTCCGAAGACCTTCATGCCGTCCTTGCCCACGACCTGGGCAAGGACGCCGAAGACCGCGAAAGGGATGGCCTGAATGACCATCCCGAGCACGCCGATCAGGGTCTCGAACCCACCTTCGGCGAGGTCGGCGAGGCGAAAGGCCGCCGAGTCGCGGCCGTGTTTCGCGATGAGCCGGCGCAGCGACACGCCGATGAGGATGGCCAGGAAGACCACGCTGATGACGTTGCCGTTGTCCTTCTGAAACGGGTCGATGAGATTCGCGGGCACGTAGCCCGAGAGGTTCTTCATCGGATCGAGGCTTGTCCCCTCCGGGGCCTTGCGCGCGGTTCCGCCGACCGCGGCCTCGATGTCGGTGAGCCGGTCCTTCCAGGCTTCACCGGGTTGGAACACATTGATCAGGGTCATCCCGATCAGGAAAGCGACCGTCACATTGACGCCGCAGATCGCGAGGAGCTTCATGCCCTGACGCCCGGAGATGTCGGTGCGAACGAAGGCGTCGACCACGCCGAAGAAGATCAGCGGGATCGCGAGCGCGCGCAGCAGTCGGATGACCAGCAGCCCAAGATCGCCCAGGTGTTTGTTGGTCAGGCCGAAGAGGATGCTGCCCTCTCCAAAGGCGAGGCCGACGACCGTCCCCAGCGCGACGCCGATGAGAACGCGAACGTAAAGGGGGAGCTTCAGGCCGGACATGGCCGGACACTGTACCTGTATCCTCACCCGCGATGCGAGGGATTCAAGGAGCCATAGTGGGCGCGCTGTCCATCGGCGCCCTGATGACGCTCGGCGACTGGGTGTGGGCAGCCTTTCAACTGCCCCATCGCGCGGTTTTCGGCCTGATCCATGGCCTCGTTCTGTGTTGCGGCATCGGGCTCTCCCTTGGCCTCCCCCGCCGAGCCGCGAAACGGGGCGCTCTCGCCGGCGGCCTGATCGGTCTTGGCGCCGCGGCGCTCTTCTACGCTTTGGCCCCGCTTCTCAAGTGGACCGCGATGCTGCCGGCATGGATGGCCTTCTGGGTGGCCTTTGGGGTCTTGCTCTGGCGGTACATGGGTGAGCCCACGGCCTCCACTCCAGAAGCCGTGGGGCGAGGTCTCATCGCCGCCGTCGTCTCGGGGCTCGCGTTCTACGCGATCTCTGGAATCTGGACGAGTCCCAGCCCGGGAGGCCCCGACTACGTCCGACACTTCGGATCGTGGGCGGTCGCGTTCCTGCCGGGGTTCGCGGCGCTGCTCGTCGAGAAGGGCCAGCGTTCTTGATTTCAGGAGAACCCGCGGGCCGGCTGCGCGCCTTCCTGTCCGCGATCCTGCTTTTCGGCCTCACCGGCTCGGGAACGGAGCTGATGCTCCTGAACCATCATGAGGACTTCAAGCAGACGATCCCTCTGGGCCTGATCGCATCCGCCCTGGCCGCGCTTCTCTGGCACGCCCTGGCCCCGGGTCGCCGCAGCGTCAGGGGACTGCAGGTCGTGATGTCGCTGTTCATCGCCGCGGGCGCGGCGGGCGTGTTCTTTCACTTCCAGGGCACGCTCGAGTTTCAGCGCGAGATCGATCCCTCCTTGCGGGGCTTCGAAATGGTGATGAAGGCCCTTCGAGCCAAGGCCCCGCCGGCCCTCGCCCCCGGGGTCATGATCCAGCTGGGCCTGATCGGCCTCGCCTTCACGTATCGTCATCCCGCCCTCGGCGCTTCGCGCCCCTCGCTCAACTCAAACGGAGTATGAAATGAAACCGATCCTGAACGGACGCGCCGCCATCGCCGCACTTGTCCTGGCACTCACTCTCGGAGCCAACGCCGGCGCTCAGGTCGCAAAGGGCCTGGTGGATCCCAACACCGCGGCGGAAGCCGAGTTGCTGGCTCTGCCCCACATGACCCCGGCCATCGTGAAGGGACTGATCGAGAAGCGCCCATTCGCGAACGCGGTGGATCTCAATACCTATCTCACCTCCCAGTCCCTCACCGCGGAGCAGCTTGGCGCGGTCTATGCGAAGGCGTTCATCCACATCAATCTCAACACCGCCACCCGCGAGGAGATCATGCTGATTCCGGGAGCGGGGCGGAAGATGGCCCACGAGTTCGACGAGTACCGCCCATGGAAGAGCTTCGCGCAGTTCGACAAGGAGATCGGCAAGTACGTCGACGCCGCCCAGGTCGCGCGGCTCAAGTCGTACTGCTTCATCCCGATCGACATCAACACTGCGAGCGATGAGGACATCTCCACAATCCCCGGTCTCGGACCGCGCATGCTCCGCGAGTTCAAGGAGTATCGGCCCTACAAGGCGATCGAGCAGTTCCGCAAGGAGATCGGCAAGTACGTGAACGCGAAGGAAGTCGCCCGCCTCGAGCGCTACATCGTCATCCAGTAACGGCGTGCGCTTCCCCGCCGCGCGCGTGCTTCGCGAGCATGCCGCAGGCGGCATGGATGTCCGGACCGCCTGAGTATCGGCGGACAAACGGGATGTTGTTCTCCGAAAGGGCGTTCAAGAACTCGCTCCGCTCCTGATCGCCCGCGCGGGTGAACCGTCCCGTCGGATCGTTGATGTCGATCACCGAAAGCCGGACGCGCTCGCCCTTGAACAGCCGGCCCAGTTCGCGGGCCTCATCGGCGCCGGTGTTGACGCCGGACATCAGGACCCACGCGAGATTGATGACGTTGCGCTGACGTCGCGCCAGCCGCTTCATCGCGTCCGCCAGTTGCTCGATCGGCCACTTCCCCGCCACCGGGAGCAGCGACTCACGCTTCTCGGGATGGGCGGACGTCAGCGAGAGAATCAATCGATAGGGTCGACCTTCATCGATGTAGCGCTCGATCATCGGCAACAGGCCCACCGTGGAGATGGTGATGCGGTCGCTGCCGATGCGTCCGCCGCACGGATGCCGGAGGACATCGGCCGCGGTCATGACGTTCTCGTAGTTCTGGAACGGCTCGCCCTGGCCCTGAAAGACGACGCCGGTGACGGGACGCTCGGGCGACTCACTGCGGACGCGAAGAACCTGATCGACGATCTCCCAGGGTTCGAGATTGCGTTCGAAGCCCATCCGGCCGGTCTCGCAGAACGCGCACTTGAGAGCGCACCCGGCCTGCGAAGAAACGCAAACGGAGAACCGCGGCTGTTCGAGCGGGATCCGAACGGTCTCGAAGACCCGGCCATCGCCCGCGCGGAAGAGGTATTTCACGAAGGGATCGACGGCACTCCTGCGACGATCCGTCACTTCAAGTCGATCGAGACGCCCCGCGGCCATGAGCGCTGCCGCCTTGGTCTTCTTGAGCCCCGGAATCCCGCTGAGGTCGTCGCGATAGTGGTGGATGAGGCGCGTGACCACGCGACGGGCCTGCGACATGTCGAAGCCGATGTCGGGGAACCGCTCGACGAGGCCTTCCGGCGTGAGGCCGCGCAGGTGAGGGACGTTCACCCGGCCACGATATCAGCGCGGAGGAAGACTCCAGCGGTCGCGCGCATCCTGGCCGGGGTCGCGGCGCGCGTTCCTCAGCGTGATCGAAAGGATGCCGGCGGGGCTCACTTCCATCTGCGCGGCCGAGTTGGACTCGATCCGGCGCTGGATCAAATAGAGCAGGGTCGCGGCAAGGAGGAGGATGTGCAGGGCGCCGCCCAGCGAGTAACCGCTGACCGACCCCACAACCCAGATTACGAGCAGAACAATCGCGGCGGTTCGTAGCATTGGGGAGGAGCTTCGCTGGTCGGTGGACGAGGGTCTGTGCGGCGAGCCACATTCGAGGCCCGCGGCGGCTCACCTTGCGTCGAATCAGGGTTTGCGATCTACTCCGCGGGTCTTTTCGGCCCACTCAATCTCTGGAGCTTCAACACCATGCGCGGATTTCGTCTCGCCCTGCCCCTGAGCCTCGCCGCTCTCGCTTTTTCCCCGGCGGGCGTCACCGCCCAGCCCCGCGGCGATGAGCTGAAGCCCACGCCCAACCGGAAATCCGATGAGGGCATGGGGCCCTTCAAGACCCTGGTGATCCGGGGAGGCATGCTGATCGACGGCACCGGCGCGCCGCCGCGCGGCCCCGTCGACATCGTCATCGAGGGCAATCGGATCACGCGGGTGCGTCCCGCGGGGACCCCGGGCCTGCCTCTCGCTGCCAATCGCGAGCCGAAGAACGCCGACCACGAGATCGACGCCACCGGCCTCTACATCATGCCCGGCTTTGTCGACCTCCATGTTCACGCCGGGGCCAAGCCCAAGAATGACGAGGCCGAATACGCCTACAAACTCTGGCTCGCCCACGGCGTGACCACGGTCCGCGGCGTGCCGCTCTCGGACCAGGAGTTCTCTTCGAAGGACAAGGACCGAAGTGCTCGGAACGAGATCGTGGCCCCGCGCATCTACAACTACCAGCGCGCAGGACAGGGCTGGGGCAAGCCGTCTCCCGACACGCCCGAAGCCGCGCGTGAATACGTCCGCTGGGCGGCCGAGAACAACATCGACGGCCTGAAGCTCGGCGCCCATCGCCCCGAGATCATGGCGGCGCTCCTCGACGAGGCGAAGAAACTCGGCCTCGGCTCAACCGCACACCTCGACCAGGGCGGCGTCGCGCATATGAACGCGATCAAGGCGGCGCGGCTCGGCCTCGGCACCGTCACCCACTTCTACGGTCATTTCGAATCGCTGCTCAAGGACTACGTCGTCCAGCCCTATCCCGTGGGTCAAAACAGCAGCGACGAGTACATGCGCTTCGGCCAGGTGGCGCGCCTGTGGGACAAGATCCACACCCCGGGCGGACCGGAGTGGAAGGCGTACCTCGAAGAGCACCTGAGGCTCGGCACCACGTTCGACCCGACGCTCACCATCTACTCCGCCGGCCGCGACGTCATGAAGTTCCGCAACGCGCCCTGGCACGACAAGTACACCCTGCCTTCGCTGATGGACTTCTATTCGCCGTCTCGTTCGAACCACGGCGCGTACTGGTTCGACTGGACCACCGAGGACGAAGTGGCGTGGCGCAACTTCTATCAGGTGTGGTTCCGCCTGATGAACGACTACAAGAAGATGGGCGGCCGCGTGGGCACGGGGTCGGATTCAGGCTTCATCTACCAGACCTACGGCTGGGGCTACATCAACGAGCTCGAAATGCTGCAGGAAGCGGGCTTCCATCCCCTCGAAGTCATCCAGTCGGCGACCATGAACGGGGCGCTCACCCTCGCCGAGCCGAAGAAGAAGGCGCCGGAGTTCGGCGTGGTGCGCGCCGGCCTCCTCGCCGACCTTGTCATCACGCCCGAGAACCCGCTCCAGAACTTCAAGACGCTCTACGGCAACGGCGCGCTCTACCTGAACGAGAAGACCGGCAAGGAAGACTGGAAGGGCGGGGTGAAGTTCACGATCAAGGACGGCATCGTCTACGACGCGAAGAAGCTCCTCGCGGATGTGGCCGCGATGGTGGAGAAGCAGAAGAAGGAACGAGCGGCGAAGAAGTAAAGGCGAACTCTTAGGGCCGGAGCACAAGAGGGAGAGGAAAAAACCGCTGTACGCTTGACGGCCCATGGGCAATTTCTGGCGGGACATCAGGTACAGCGTGCGAACGCTGCTGAAGCAGCCCGGCTTCACCACGATCGTGGTCTCGACCCTGGCTCTCGGGATCGGTGTCAACACGGCGGTCTTCAGCGTGGTCGACGCGGTGCTCTTCCGCCCCCTTCCTTTCGCCGAACCCGGCCGGCTCGTCGACATCTGGGAGCAGGAAGCGGAGAGTCGGTATTCACTGGCTTCACTTCGTCCCGAGCAGATCGAGACGTGGCGTGCCCAGAGCCGTGTGTTCGAACGTGTCGAGACGTACACCCAACGCGATTTCATCGTCACCGGCGGAATGGAGCCCGAATCCCTCACTGCCGGAGCGGTGAGCCCCGGGCTTTTCCCAATGCTCGGCGTTTCTCCTCAATTGGGCCGTCCGTTCTCGGAGCGCGACGCGGTCATCGGCAGCGATCGGGCGGTCATCCTGAGTGACACGTTCTGGAGAGCACGCTTCGGCGGCGCGCCCGATGTGCTCGGCAAGGCGCTGATCCTGAGCGACCAGGCGTACACCGTGGTCGGCGTGATGCCCCCAAGGTTCAAGTTCCCCTACCGGATCTCCACATTCTGGGTGCCGCTGACGCCGGCCCTGGTCGGATCCTCCAATCAGGCAGCACGGCTCCCGACAATCGCGCGCTTGAAGCGCGGTCTGACGCTCGGCGCCGCGCAGAGCGCGCTCGACTCCCTACTGCCCGCGCTCAAAAAAGACCGGCCCGACGTCGCCTGGGGCGTGAAACTCGTTTCCCTCGACACGCGCCGCGTGAATCCCAGGCCACGGCAAGCCCTGCTCGTTCTGATGGGTGCGGTCGGCTTCGTGTTGCTTCTGGCGTGCGCGAATGCCGCGAACCTGCTCCTCGCCCGAGCCGCCGGCCGCGAAGGTGAGATCGCAGTCCGTCTCGCGATGGGCGCATCGCGCACGGCTCTGGTCCGGCAGCTTCTGGTCGAGAGCGCCGTCCTGGCCTTGATGGGTGGGATGCTTGGCGTGCTTCTCGCCTGGCTCGGCGTGGGGGCCCTGGCCCAGATGGTTCCAAGTGAACTCACGTTCCTTACCGTCGCGAGGATCGACATGGATCCGCGCGTCCTTCTTTTTACACTCGCGGTAACTCTGCTGACGGGTCTCGCGTTCGGGCTCGCGCCCGCCGTCCGAACGTCACGACCGGACCTTCAGCTCGCCCTGGGCAGCGCAGCTGGTAGAAGCACAGCCGACCGCGCCCACAATCGACTGCGGAATACTCTGGTCGTGATTCAAGTCGCGGTCTCACTGATCCTCCTGATCGGTGCGGGCCTGATGGTCCGCAGTTTCCTCAAGCTGAACAACGAGCCGCCAGGCTTCGACCCCAGGAATCTCATCGCTGCGGATCTGAGCCTTCCGGAACACCGATACCAGACCGGTGAGCTGCAAGGAGCGTTCTTCGAGCGGCTCAAGGCCTCGATGGCGGCTATGCCCGGCGTGGAGTCCGTGACAGTTGCGGGAGGCGTGCCGCCGACCGGCGGCGGAATGTCCTTCGACCTCGACATCGAGATCGAGGGCCGCCCGACACTACCCAAGGACAAGAGCCTGATCCTCCCCTTCAACCGGGTCGACCAGGACTACTTCAAGGTGATGCGGATCCCGATTCTGCGGGGGCGCCCGTTCAGGGACGAAGACCGGAGCAACCCTGAACGGCTGCTGATCATCAACGAAGAGATGTCGCGCAAGCTCTGGCCCAATGAGAATCCCATCGGGCAGCGGATCCGTTTCAGCGCGTCTGCGCCCTGGCGGCTGGTGGTGGGCGTCGCGGCCAATGTCAGTGTCGGCAAGCCGGGCAGCGGTTTCAGCGCCATGTCGGTGTACTACCCCTCCTTCCAGGATTCGAGTCGCGTCGGCCAGCGAACTCTCCTGGTGCGGACTACCGGAGACGCCGAGCCTTTCATCCCGTCCGTGAAGAGCCTCATCCGCAGGGTTGACAAGGATCAGCCCATCCTTCGAGCCGACACTGCGGAAATGCGACTCGCCGAGGGTCTTGCCGAGCCGCTTTTTTACCTTCGGCTGCTTGGCACCTTCGGCTTGCTCACGCTCCTGCTGGTTGCGATTGGAATCTACGGAGTCATGGCGCACGCGGTGGCGCAGCGCACACGAGAGATCGGCATCCGACAGGCCCTTGGCGCGCGCCGAAACGACATCGTGAGGCTGATACTGAGTCGCGGGCTCGCCCTTACCCTGGCCGGCATATTCCTGGGTGCCCTCGGCGCGCTCTCGCTCTCCCGCGCGATGGCGGCCTTCCTCTTTGGATCTCCGGCGAACGATCCTCAGACCTACACACTCGTGGCTCTGCTGATGATGGCGGTGGCACTCGCCGCATGCTGGATACCCGCCTTGCGCGCAACGAAGGTCGATCCGCTGATCGCCCTTCGCCACGAATAGCGACCCGCGCC
This sequence comes from uncultured Acidobacteriota bacterium, assembly GCA_964494295.1. GTDB lineage: Bacteria > Acidobacteriota > Vicinamibacteria > Fen-336 > JAGNNV01 > JAGNNV01. Next base: position 5,263 of record CAZBTT010000030.1, on the reverse strand, counting down.
GCGGCGCGGCGTAAATCTGCAATCTACGGCTCGAGAATCCGGGCGAGCTCCTTCCGCGCGCGCGGATCCTTGCTCTCGGCGAGGATTTCGAGAGCGCGGCGGCGGACTGCCTTGTCTTTGTTCCTTTGAACAATCTGTATTAGCGCGTCGATCCCGGCATCGCCTTTCTCTTCAATCATGTCCAGGAACGCGAGCTGCGAACGGATTGTCGCCTCGCGCGATTCATAGGGGTTGGAATTGCCCATCTGCTCCACGAGCCAGACCCACGCTTCCGGGGGCACGGGGGTGTCGCGCAATCCTTCGAGGGCCGCCAGACGAACGCCCTCCGAGGGCGCATCTTTCAGAAGGCGGAGGAGGACCTCCCGCGTACCCGGACTGTCTTCATCGAGGGCCTCCACGGCGGTCACACGAACCTGCTCCGAACGGTGTGTTCGGGCGATTCGTTCGAGGTGCTTCACGGTCTCTGGCCCTTCGATGCCACCGATCGACTCGACGGCCTGTCGCTGGATCTCCTCCCGAGGATGGCTTTCCACCAGGGCCAGTAATACCTTGAGCGCCGACTCCGCCGGAGCCACACCGCCGAGCGACTCGGCCGCGAGTCGCTGAATCTTCGGGCGCGCGTCAAGGCGCGCGATCTCGCCCAGGCGCGCGACGGCAAGCTCGGACTCGAGATTGCCGAGCAGCTCCACGGCGGTCTGCGCGGATCGGTCATCGTTCGACTTCATCAGCTCTTCGACGGCGCCCAGCCCGTCGTTGAGTTCCCCTTTCTCGAACAGCGCCTCGATGGATCGCCGGCGAACGTCGCCCGCGGGATGAACAGCGGCCACGTCCTTGAGGACCTTCACTGCCCGTTCATCGTCGACGTCTTCCAGGGTTTCAACCGCTTCCTCGCGGATCGAAACCGAGACGTCGTTCCTGATCAAAGATTCGAGAACCGGGACAGTGAGCTCTGGATCCTTCAGGTCGCCCAGCGTTTCGATCGCCTCGAGGCGAATCTCCTCGACCGGGTGAGTTCTCGCGATCCGTGCCACCTCATTGACGCCGCGCGGTGCGCCGAATTCACCCAGACTCTCCACGGCTTCTCGGCGGACCTCGAGGGGCGCCTCGCTCCAGATGAGGGAGACCAACTCCTCGAGCGCCTCGGGCGACTGCCGCTCCCCGAGGCTTTCCGCCGCCTCGCGCGCGACCTCTGGATCAGACGCCGAGCGGGCGAGGGCTCCCAGCGCCCTGGTGGCGCCAGGGTCAGGGTGTTCGCCCAGGGCCTCGGCGGCCTCCGTCCGCACTTCACGCGAGCGGTCCTGGCGCGCCGTCTTATCGAGGAACGTCACCGCCTCCTTCACCGGAACGTCGCCGAGTTCTTCCGCCGCGGAGGCCCGAAGCGAGTCGCGCGCGTCCGAATCGACCCAGCCTTTCATCGTGTCGAAGACAAGCCGCTCGTCGGTATGCGCGCCCGCCAGGGCCACGAGGTCGCGGCGAAGGTCGTCGTCTGCGGCCCGGGGAAGGGCTTGTCGAATCCAGGTCAGGCTCGTCGCGTCATCGGCGTGATCGAGCCAGAAGACCGGCCGGCCTTCGAAATGGACAGGAAGCGTGGCGCTCGCGGCATGGACACGCTCGATCACGCCAGGAGCGGCGGCGCCCATGCCCAGGAAGACCACAGTCTCGGGAGCGCTCCTGGGACCCGTAACACTTTCGAGAGAAACTCCGGGCAATTTCAGGCCGTCGGCGCGCTTAAACCTCACGTGCCCCGAGAAGATCGAGCCGTTGCTGAGGGCGACAGGAACGACTCGATCGATGTAGAGAAGCGGACCGGTAGGGTCGGCGGCCACCGCGTAGCCAATCCAGTACTTCGCCAGACGTCTCGAAGCGGCCTCCTTTTCGGCCCAACCGATGCCCGCCTCCAGCGAGCCGGCTCCTTCGAACCGAAACACTTCGCCCGCTTGTCCCGGTCCGGTCGGGGTCTTGGCCGTCGCCCTCATCTTTGGAGCAAAGCCCGCTTGTCCTTCAGCAGTGGCGCGCGCGGGAGTCGACGGGGCCAGGCCGAGAATGCCCGCGATCGCGGCCAGGGCCAGCGGGAAGGCGGCCCACCGCGGCCGGCTTACGCTTGGAGACGCATCGGCAACCACCAGACGCCGAATCCGGGCGATGAGGTCGCCACCGGTGGCGCCGGTGGCGAGGGCGGGCGCGTCCTGTCGCCACGACTCGAGGGTCAGCAGCGTCTCGGCGTACGCACGCGGATCGTCCGCGACGCTCAGGGCCACATCGTCACAGCACAATTCGCGTTCCGCTCGGACGCGCTTCGACAGCCACCAGACGCCCGGGTGATAGAAGAGCCCGGTTTCGACCATGGTCTGAAGCACATTCACGAAGTAGTCGTGGCGTTTCAGGTGCGCGAGTTCGTGGGCCAGAAGCAGGTCGATCTGCGAAACGCTCAGGCCGCTCGAAAGCGATACCGGCCACAGGAGGACCGGGCGCAGGAAGCCGATCGCGGCCGGAGTGGCGACAAGCGCAGACTCGATCAACCGAACGGGACGCCACACGCGGACGCGGTTCGACATCTCGTTGAACCTGTGAAGGACAACCTCAGCCGGCGCTTGAACACCGACACGGGTGAGGCGCCGGACGCCGAGCCATCCGACAAGAAGGCGCACGGAGAAAAGGAAGACACCGAGGAGCCAGGCCCTCACCAGGTAAGGCGCGGCCAGATCGCCCATGAGCCGAAGTCGATCAGCCGACGTCACGCCCGGTGTCCCTTCCTCCGCGCGGCGAACGGAGGGCCCCACGCCGTCACTCTGAATCGCGCGGGCCGCGCTCGACTTCCGGACTTTGCCCTCCGCGGCCGCGGGCGCATTCGGCGAAGAGAACGGAGCCGTCCCGTGGCCGACCCCCTGCCGCAGTTGCACCAGCGTGGCGAGGGGAAGCGCCGCAGTGAGGGCAAGGGCGGCAACGCTCAGGTTGTATCGGCTGGTCGCGGAACTGCTCCGTAGCAGGTGGAGTGCGACGGCCGTTGCCGCAGCGACAAGGGCTCCCTGCCAGACGAAGTGAAGCAGGGTCCAGGCAATCAGTGTCGTGACATCCAGGGCTATCTCCTCTTCCCCTTGGAACCCATCGAGCTTCTAGAGCCCATCGAATCAAGCAGGGAGCGAATCTCTTGAAGTTCCGCGGCCGAGGCCTTCCGGTTCTGGAGAGCGTGCATCACGAGCCCCGCCGTCGACCCGCCGAAGGCGCGGTCAAGAAGGTCGGACACGAGATTGCGCTTCACGTCGGCCTCCGGACTGGTTGCTCGATAAACGTGGGACCGCGCGCTCTCATCCCTCTCGACAAGGCGCTTTTCGGTCATGATCTGGAGCAGCTTGAGGACGGTGGTGTAGCCCACTTCGCGTTCGGGAATGCGCTCAAACACCTCCCGTACGGTGCTGGGCCCGTCCTGCCAGAGGACCGACAGAATCGCCAGTTCGGCGTTTGTGGGCTTGGGAGCGTCGGTCGCCTTTGCCATTCAGGTCCTCCTCGTTCGCCTGTCGTTCCAAGCGATGGCGGGAGAATATACGAACCTCTTCGTATGTCAATACGAAATTCTTCGTATGTTGAAAACGGGCTAGAAATCAGCGGGGAGCGGATTCTTCGGCGCGCGCATCTGGGCGAGGAGCGCCGCGGCCACCGTCCAAAGCACCGCGAGAGTGAGCCAGCCCGCGGTGGTGGCGTGGAACGAAAGAGAGTCTGCGGCCCCTTGAACCGCCGAGGGCGCGATGTCCTTAGTGTTGTTGATGCTCGCGTGGAGCAGCATCACGAGGAGCAGGCTGCCCTCCGTCCTCCAATAGAGCCACGCCATGACCACCGAGAGAGCCGTGACCTGGAGCAGATAGAAGGGAAAGGACTGCCCGAAGGTGTCTCCCCCTCGAACGAAGAACAATGGCAGGTGCCAGACCGCCCAAACCACGCCAAGCACGAGGCTGGCGGCGGGAAGGCCCAGCCGATCGGCGAGCCGAGGCAGGGCGTAGCCCCGCCATCCCACTTCTTCGCCGGCCTGCACCCAGATAGAAAGCACGATCGCCCCCGCCATCAGGTACCAGGGCTTCGTGCCGAACACCGGCCACTCTCCAGTGATCAGACGATGAAGGAGCGCAACAATCAGCTTGGTCGCGGGCATCAGGGCGAGAGCGAAGGCATAGAAACGGAGGTCGACACGGCCGGCGAGTACGCGACCGATCAACATCCCCGCCGCCTCGGAACCACCGTCTCGATGAGTCAAGGCGAGGGCGGTAAGTCCGGGTGCGAACACGCCGATAAGGAAGACGGCGCCGGCCACCGCACCGCCGTCCAGCTCTCCGTCGGGCGAGAGCGCAAGGGCCCCCGCCCAGAGAAGCCAACTGGCCGCAAACGTCAGGCCGAAGAACTTCAGCGGCAAGCTACTGCAGTGTCAGTTTTCTCGAGTCGACGCCGCCGCGGGTGGAACCGATCGTCACCTTCACTTCTCCGGCGCCCTTTACCAGCCACGACGCGGTCTTCGTCTCTCCGGGCTTGAGCCAGCCGATCTCCACGCGCGCCTCGGCATCCGTCGTCGCCGAGGGGTTCGGTTTCACCAGCTCCTGACCCTTCGCGAGTTCGATGGACGCCGTGTCCGGCTTCACCATCTTCACGCGCTTCGCGATCTCGAGGGCGGTCGGCATCCTGCCTTCGTTGGTCACAAGCACCTCGATCCGCTGCACCCCGGCCTGGCCGGCCACCGGTGTCATCTTCGTGGAAACGATCTTCACCTGCGGAAGCTGCTGCGCCATCCAGAGATTGAAGCGCGCTTCGTTGCCGGCCCAGAGTTCGATCTGATCTCTGGGAGGATTCTGGCCGTAGAACTTCGGGTGGAAGCCCCCGATCTCGACATCGCCGAGTTGCGGGTGCTTGAACGCGGCCCACTCCTTGTACTCGCCCGGCTGCGCCGTCTTGCCCGCGCGGTTCTCATCCCACCACTTGAGGACCTCCCACTCGTCGAAGCGCTTGTCGCCGTCGTAGTCCTTGAACCGGCCCCCGTTCCAGATCTCGTTGCCGTACCAGATCGTGCCGTAGTACGAGTAGCCGAAGTCGGGACCGTGACCAAACAGGGGCGTCTCACGTGAGACCTCGCCGCTCAGCGGATCCGCCGGAGTGCGCGTCGCGTAGACCTTGTAGACATCGCCCGCCCACGGATAGTTCGTGAACGAGAGGCCCTTCTTGTCGAATTCGCGGATGAGCGCCAGGTCTTCGGGGAATATGCCCTCTTCGCTTGTCTGGACCG
>CAZBTT010000029.1:3611-19282 GCA_964494295.1 uncultured Acidobacteriota bacterium | reverse complement strand
AGCCAGGGATCGCGACGAACCCGCTGAACCAGGGTCACATCCGCTCCCGGGCTTCGTCGAAGCGGGCCAGGATCTTCGCCCTATCGCGCCCCACCCATAACGGGTCGGCGCGGATGAGTTTTCGGCCGGACAGATCGAGAAGTCCCTCAGCGGGCGGGATGCCGGTGCGCGCGGAGCGGCGACCGACGCGCGTGCGGACGATCTCGTGGGCCCGAGCGCTCGCCATGAATTCCAGGAACGCGAGAGCGTTCCGAGGATTCGGTCCCCCGGCGATGAGCCCGGCGCCGTCCGCCTGCGTGATGAGGCCCTCCTCGGCGAGAACCGGCCGCAGCGGCGCTCCCGAGGCCAGGTAGTCCCGGAGCGAGGCTTCGAAGAGGAATCCCGCCGCGGTCTCGCCATCCTTCACCCACTTGAACATCGAGTCTGAACTGTCGGTTAGCCAGACGTTCCCGAGCATCGAGTCCACGAAGTCCCACCCCAGCACGGTCACGAGAGATGTGAGGATCGTGTAGGCCGTGCCCGAGACCACGGGATTCGAGAATGCGACGGGACCGTGGGCGCGGAACTCCGGCGAGAGGATCTCGCGATAGCTTGTGGGCACGCGGGGGGCGCGCGTGGTGTTCACCACGAGATAGATCACGTTGATCGAATAGGGATGCCACTTCCCCAGCGGGTCCGTCTGGGCGAAGTGCGCCGCCTCCTTGAGTTCTGCCCTCGCGAAAAGATCGTCGTTGATGGCGTACATCTCGGGCGACCCGCCCCACAGGATGTCGCCGATGGGTTTCTCGCGCTCCGCGCGAATCCGGCTGAGCATCTCCCCCATCCCGCCGCGGATGATCTGGACCTCAAGGCCGGGGTTCATCAGCCGATACGCGTCCACCACCGGGTCGGTCACTTCGCCTCCCTGAGCGGCGTAGATGGTGAGGCCGGCGGAGACGCGCGTGCGAGGAGCGGGCGCCTCTTCAGCCTTTGAGCAGCCGGCGAAGAGGGCGACGCAGACGACGATCGTGTAGCACCGCGGCCGCGTCATGTGATCACGGCTATCCTACGAGCCGCTTCCGGGGCCGTCAATGCGGGGCGGAAAGGGTACTTGTGCGCGTCGAGATCCGGGATGAGGCGAAGGAAGCGGTTCGGGACGCCGCGGTCCTCCTCGACTCATGGATCCGCGGCCACGCGGTGAAGCGCCTCATGGTCGCCGGGGGCAACACACCCCTGCCCCTCTACGAAGAGATCGCCCGCCGCGGTGTTCCCGCGAACGATCTCGACGTCTACGTTCTCGATGAGTACGTGGGCGTACCGCGAACCGATCCCCGCACCTGCACGAATCTGCTTCGCAGAACCGTGGCTGAGGCCTGGGGTGTCGAACCGAACCGGTTCTTCGGCCTCTCATCCGAAGAGCGGGACGCGGAGGCGCGAGTTCTCGAACACGAGCGCCGGATCGCGGGCGCGGGTGGCATCGACGGCATCGTCCTCGGACTCGGGAAGAACGGCCATCTTGGCTTCAACGAGCCGGGCAGCGAAGCGGGCAGCACCGCACGCGTGATCGACCTCGACCCGGTGTCAACGGAGGCCAATCGGCTGTGGTTCAGAGGAGAGCACGCGCCACGCCGGGGAGCCACGGTCGGCCTCCGCACCATTCTCGCCGCACGCCATGTCCTTCTCCTCGCGTTCGGCGCCGCCAAGGCGGGTGCCGTGCGCGCCATGGTCCGCGGGCCGCGTTCGATCTCGTGCCCGGCCTCTTTCCTTCAGGGGCATCAAGACGCCCACGTGTTCCTCGATCGCGCCGCCGCCGAGCAAGTCGGACTCGGCTGACCGTTCCCGGGGCTCCTCAGGCCTCGGCGCAGTCGGGGCAGCGCTCTCGCGAGATGGCCGCGTTGGCGGAAGCGCGCATGAAGGTCTCGAGATCGCTCCAGCGCCCTTCCTGCTCCTTGACCCGGCGGCACAACGGACAGACGGGGAGGATCCCGCGGAGCGCGCGTTCGCCGGTGATCACTTGCGCCATGCTGAACGCGAGCTGCGACTTGCCCGAGGGGTCGAGAACCGCGGTGACCACGATGCGCGCCCAGACGATCTCGCCATCCTTGCGGATGTAGCGTTTGTCCGCCTTGTAGTGAGGCAACTCGCCGGAGAGCACCCTCGGCATGGCGTCGATATCGCGATTCCGGTCGTCGGGGTGGGTGAAGTCGGGGATGTGGGCGTCCATCACGTCGGCTTCGGTGCGGCCGAGCATCTCGGCATACGCGGCGTTCACGTCGACCACCTTGAGGTTCCGATCGACCACGCAGATCCCGATCGGCGAATCCTCGAAGATCGCCCGGAACGCCGGATCGCTCAGACGCATGGGCCGATTATGCACTAACGCGAGCCGGGCGCGGTCCCTCTCCACGGTCCAACGAGGGGCCACGCCCGAGAAGGGCGCACACTTCCTCGTCCGAGGTTGATTCGAAGTCCTCGTACCACGGGGCGATGGCCCCGAGATCCGCGGGTTCCAGCACGCAGACACATTCGTCGGCGGCCTGGGTGAGGGCCGCGCACGCGGTGGACGAGCTCACGCCGGTCGCGGCCACGATCCGAGCCGGTCCGAGCGATCGAAGCGCCTTCACAGCCACCAGCATGCACGATCCGGTCGCCATTCCGTCGTCCACCAGGAGGACCGTCTGCCCCTGCAAGTGGAGCCGCGGTTTGCCGCCGCGGTAGATGCGTTCGCGCCGCTCGATCTCTTCCTCTTCGAGGACCACCGTCCGTTCGATCGCGAAATGGGGAATGCCCAGACTCTGGACCACATCGTCGTTCACCACACGCGCGCCGCCCGCCGCAATCGCTCCCATGGCCAGCTCGTGATACCCCGGGGCGCCCAGTTTGCGCACGATGAAGACATCGAGCGGAGTCCCGAGGCTTTTCGCCACCTCGAAGGCAACCGCCACTCCCCCGCGGGGGATGCCGAGCACGATCACGTCCTTGCGGTTCGCGTAGGCCTGAAGCCTCAGAGAGAGCCTCCGCCCCGCATCTTTGCGGTCAAGAAGCCGCGTGAGCATGGACGCCTTCGGCCTGGAGAGACTCGGCGATGGAACGGCGATACGCGGGACTGGCCGGCGGGACCGACAGCGGCAGGGCCGCGGGGAGAAACCGCTCGAACCAGGAGCGCGCATGCTGGGCCACCTGCGGCAGGGCGCCTCGCTCCTCGAAGAGGTGCGTGGCCCCCGGGACCACCACGAGATCCCCGTGGCGAAGGCGAGCCCCGGCCCAACGGTTCAGTTCCAGGACCTCGGGGTCCAGACCGCCCACGATGAGTCGAGTGGGAGCCTCGACCTGATGGAGGCAGTCCCGCGCGAGATCGGGACGGCCGCCTCGGCACACCACCGCCCCGACCGCATTCGGTCGTTCCGCGGCCGCGACCAGCGCCGCCGCGGCTCCGGTGCTGGCGCCGAAATAGCCCACGCGCAGTCCCCGGGTCTCGGGGGCCGCCACGAGCCAGTCCGTGGCGCCCACCAGGCGCTCCGCCAGCAGGTCGATGTCGAAACGCGGACCGGAGGGGCCGCGCGCGTCTTCGAGCGGCGTCAGGAGGTCGAACAGCAGGGTGGCGAAGCCGGCGCGATTGAGGACCCGGGCGACGAAAGCGTTTCGGGGGCTGTGCCGGCTGCTGCCGCTGCCGTGCGCGAAGAGGATGATCGCGCGCGCCCGATCCGGCAGCACGATGAGACCCTCGAGCGATACCCCTTCGAGACGGACGTCAACGGAACGAGGAACCAAGTGCATGGCGCAGGCTCCCTTCTCCGCGCCCCCAGACGCCGGTGCGCGTGTCCTGAATCGTTGCACAAGCCGCGCCACGCGCGGCCGCCCTAACTCCTGTGTTCAGCGTGGCTCCCGTCCCGAGGCGGCGAAAATCTGACGGCGCCGCCGGTCAGTCGCGCAATTCGTGAGTCACGCGCAGACCCTCGCGGACGCGATCGCCCGGATAAAGAACAACCCGCTCCCCCTCGTTCAGACCGACTCGAACCTCGACGTCGGTGCTGGTTCGCCGACCCGCATCGACGGTACGAGCCACCGCGCGGCCCCGTTCAATGACGAAGGCCCGCCAGGAAGCGCCGTCTCGAAAAAGCGCGCTGCCCGGGACAATCAACGTCGACGGCGCCTCCCAGACCACGACACTCACGTCAACCCGGTACCCATCGCCGATCCCGGTCGGCGCTTTCAGGAAGTCGCCCACCACGATCACGCGCTGCTCCTCGACACCCAGCGCGGAGACCTTGGTGAAAGCCGAGGGTTCGACCCGTCGCACACGGCCCTCCACCTCGGTCGCCCCGATCCCGGAGATTCGCATCTTCGACCCCGGCAACACCTGGAGAGCGTCCGACGAGAGCAGTTCGGCCACCACCTCGACATCGCCCAGGTCGCCGATCTCGAAGAGGGGCGTGCCCGCGGCGACCACCCGGTCGCTTTCCTGGAGAACCCTGAGGAGCGTGCCCTTGACCGGGGAAACGACCGGCACGCCGCCACCCGCACGTTCCCCCAGGGGAGTCGAGGACAGCAGCGCCGCCCTCGCCTCCGCGACCCCCTGAGCCGAGGACCCCGCCGCATGACTCGCGGCCGCGAGTTCCGACGCCGCCGAAAGCTCACGGGACTTGGCCCGTTCCCGGCCTTCGACGGGTTCGAGACCTTCGCGGCCGAGTTGTTCGGCGCGTCCGCGATCGCGGTGCGCCTGATCGAAGGCGGCCCGTGCCGTCTCCTCACGCGCGGAGGCGGCGAGACGGGCCGCCTCGGCGGCGCGGAGCCGGGCCTGGGCCTGGGCGAGCGCCCGAGGATCCAGGGGCGCGGACACGATCCGGGCGAGAATGGTGGCGGGGGTAACCGGGTCGCCCTCGTGCAGGGCGATCCGGTTCAACCGGCCCGCGATCGGAGCCGCGACCACAAAACGTTCACGCACCCGGGTGCGCCCCTCCTCGTCCACGGTCACGCTCATCGGCCCCCGGGCAACGAGCGCGGACTCCACAGGGAAGGAGCGGGGCCAAAATGCGAGCGCAAGGCCGAGCAACGCAGCCGAGCCCAGAAGAACATGACGGAGCCGGCGGTTTTTGAACATGAGTCACTCCCGCGTCTTCAGCACGGCCACAAGGTCGAGTCGGTCGGCCCTCCGTTTGACGATGGCTCCCGACACCATCCCGGCGACGACGATCACGATCAGCGAGAACGCGTACGAGGCGGCCGAGATCACGAGGGGCATCCGGATCAGCTTGTTCTGATACGCGGCCGCGACCGCACCGCTCAGGCCGTAGCCCATCACAAACCCCAGCGGAACGCCCAGGCCCAGGATGATCGCCTGCTCGCCCAGAAGCATGGAGGCCACTTCGGCCCGCGTGAACCCCAGGACCCGCAGGCTCGCGAGTTCGCGGCCGCGTTCGAACAGCGTGATCCGCGCGCCGTTGTAGACGACGCCGATCGCCACCACCATGGCGAGGCCGATCAGGACGAACGTGAACGTCGAGAACACATCCGCGATCGTCTCCTGGTAGCTGCGGATCGCGGCCTCGCGCATCGACACCCCGCTGACTGCGGGCAGGCGCTTGAGCGCCCGGTCGAAGCGCGCATCCTCGATGGGGTCGACCTGAAGATAGGCCCCGGAAATCGAGTCCTCACCCGCGATGCGGACCAGCGAGTCCAGGCTGGTGTACGCATACACGCCCATCAGCTCGTCGATCTGATCGACAACCGCAACCTCACGGATGTGGCGCCGTCCCTCGAGAACCTCGAGGGTGACGACATCCCCGGTTCTCGCTCCAAGCGAGGCGGCGAGGAAATCGGTGAGCACCAGGCCCGATGCCGGCGGCGGAATGGCCTGCCGCGCCGGACCGATGATCCGTCGCAACTCGGCGTCAGGGACCAGGCCCACGAGGGGGGCTCGCTCTGCTCGCGCCCCGAAACGGATTCGCACCGGCGCGACCCGGTAAGGCTCAACGCGGAGAACACCGGGAAGGCGGGCCAGGTCGTGGCGGGCCCGGCTGTCCACCGGGAGATTGAACTGAACCGTGGCCTGCTGGCGTTCGACGGTACGGAAATGGACATCCATGACCCGGTCGATGGCATCGACGAAGTAGCGCCCGACGACCAGCACGGTCACGGCGAGCGCAATTGAAATCACCGAGAGCAGGAAGCGGCCGGGCCGCCGCGAGAGATTGCGGAAGAGGATCCGGGTGGGAGGTGAGGCCAGCGCGAGCAGGCCCGCGCGCTCGATGAAGCCCGCCTGGAAACGCGGGGGCGGCTCGGGCCGCATCGCCTCCGCGGGAGGCAGCCGGACGGCCGACCGCACCGCGCCAAAGGCGCCCAGGCAGGCGGCGACGACGCTGATGCCCGCGCCCCAGAACACGAGATCAGCCGAGACCTCATGTCGCATGCTCGGAAAGCGGAAGTACTCCGAGTACTGGTCGAGCAGGCCCTGACCAAAGACCCAGCCCATGAGGCCGCCGATCGCGACACCCACCGCCACGATCGCCAGGACCAGCCCCAGGTAGTGCTCGCCCACGGCGCGGTTCTCATACCCGAACGCCTTCATCACCGCGATCTGGTCGCGCTGGCTCATGACCAGCCGCGAGCACACGATCTGGAGCAGGAATGCGGCGATCCCGAGGAAGATCGCGGGCATGAGCCGCCCCCACGCCCGGAGTTCGTCGAACTCCTGGGAAAAACGCGAGTGCGATGGATGGTCCTCCCGGCCATAAGCGCCGAGGCCCCCGTACCGCTCTATCAAGCGATCCAGATCCTCGATCACGCGAGCTTCGACCGCACCCGGGCCGAGACGCACGCTGATGTCGTTGAAGGCGCCCTTCATGTCGAAGGCCTCGGCGACCGCGCGCTCGGACATCCAGATTGTCCCGAACCTCCGCTTGTCCGGCACCAGGCCCTGCGTGGGCATGTCGAAGATGAACTCCGGCGACAGTGCGAGCCCCGCGACTTCCAGGCGCTGCCAGCGGCCGTTGATGAGGGCGTTCAGGCGGCTGCCCGGGCCCAGCCGGTTCGCCTCCGCGAAGGCGACGCCCAAGAGCACCTCATCGGCGCGCGACGCATCGAGGTAACGCCCCTCCTGGATGTGCAGCCGATTGAGAGCCGGCAGGCCGCGCTCCGGCACGGAGGCAAGGCGGGCGGAAGCCAGGTCGTCGAGACCCGGCACGTCGAGGGTCACGCCCAGCACGACGCGCGGCTCTACCGCCTCGATTCCGGGAATCGCGGCGATCTTCACGGCCAGCGAGATCGGCGCCCGCTTCAGGCTCGCGAACACATCGGCGAAGCGGTATCGGGCGTAGTAGTCCTGGTGCGATCTCCACAGCGAGTCGTAGGCGCTCCTCGCGGTCACGAAGCTCGCGATGCCGGAGGCGACGACGAGAGCGATCGCCAGGGCCTGGCCCCGCATGTGCCAGAGGTCGCGGGCGAGCTTCCGGTTGAGGGCTTTCATCTCACCACTCGATTTCGGCGAGCGAGGCCTGCGTCTCGTTGACCACCACGCTCGCAATCGAACCGCTGTGCATGCGCACCACGCGGTTCGCCATGCGCGCGATCGCCGCGTTGTGCGTGATGATCGCGACCGTGGTCCCCATTTCGCGGTTCACGCGACTCAAGACGCCGAGGACGAGTTTCCCGGTTTCGAGATCGAGCGCTCCGGTGGGTTCGTCGCAGAGAAGGACATCCGGGCGTTTCGCGATCGCCCTCGCGATCGCCACCCGCTGCTGTTCGCCTCCCGAGAGTTGCGCCGGGAAGTGATCGAGCCGGTCTCCGAGGCCCACCATGCGAAGGGCCTCCACGGGGTCCATGGGAGATTCCGCGATCTCCGTCACGAGGGCCACGTTTTCCTTCGCGGTCAAGCTCGGGATGAGGTTGTAGAACTGGAAGACGAAGCCCACGTGTTCGCGCCGGAAGCGCGTCAACTCGCCATCCCCCGCGCTGGTGAGGTCGTGGTCGAAGAAGTGGACGGAGCCGCTCGTGGGTACGTCGAGGCCGCCGAGGATGTTCAGAAGCGTCGACTTCCCGCTCCCCGAAGGCCCCAGCAGCACGAACAATTCACCCCGCGCCAGTTCGAGATCCACGTGGCGCAGAGCGCGGACCTCGACCTCGCCCATCCGGTAGACCTTCTCGAGGCCGCGGGCCCGGAGAACGGTCTCAGCCATCGCGTGAACCTCCTGCGGCGAATCGCCGCTGCGGATCAAACCCCCGAAGCGCCCTCCGTCGGCCAGTGGTCTTTGGTCATCCAGCGGATGACATCCGCACGGCTGACCACACCCGCGAGCCGGCCTCCCTCGACTACGGGAACGAGATTGACCCCGTTCTTCACCATCAACTTCGCGAGGGTCTCGACATCCTCATCGACGCCGATGGTGAGGACATCTTCGGTCATGATGTCCCGCGCCTCCGTGCCCACCATGTGGCGGATGCGGCGCTCAAAGTGGTCCTGGGTCTCGAGAGGAATGCGTCCCTCGAGCAGGGGCAGGAAGGCGGGAGGATCGATCGGCGTGTTGCGGACAACCAGATCGAAATCCGTCACGATCCCGATGACGCGGGCGGCCTCATCCACCACCGGCACTCCACTGATCGCGTTCCCATCCATGAGCTGCGCGATGCGACCGACCGACGTGTCGGCCTTCACAGTGACGGCTTCCACCGTCATGATGTCGCGCACGCGCTGGCCCATGGCGGCTGTCTCCGAACCGACTTTCGTTATTGTCATGACGTCACCTCAACGCGCAGAACACGCGCCGCCCCCTCATGGATACGCGAATTGAAGCCGCAAGCCGCTGCCTGGGGCGCCCGTGCAATCGCTGCCGGCGCCCGCCATAGCCACGAGGTCGGCGCAGGTTGCGCCGGGCCTGGGCAAAGGGCGGCAATGCGCGCCGTGGCTGAAGGCCGCTCCTCCACTTGCCTCGTAGCAGTATTCGCGCGCGGGGTTGCAGGGCGTTCCGGGGCTTTGCGCGCCATCGGCGCGTCGCAGCGAATCACCGCACGCGAATGTCGCCCCAGCGCTTTGGGCGGGCGCCGGGGAGGCGCCCCTCGGCGGGGCCGCGGCCTTCGGACGGGTGGCGCAACCGAACGAAAGGACCGCTGCGGCAATGAGCACGAAGGCTCCAGGATCTCTCATGTCCGCATCCTAATGCGTTCCCTCACGAACCGACGTGCGCCGGCTCGGCCAGGGTCAGGCTGGTGGCCGAGGCCACGGTGCCCTTCGCTCGCGTGACCTGGGGGCGCACGGTGAGGACAGGGCAAGTGGCGCCGCGGATCACATGCTGGGCGTTGGACCCGAAGAACATGTGTTCGAAGACCCCGTGCCCCTGCGCGCCGATCACCAGCAGATCTGCCCTTTCCTCAATGGAGCACCGCAGAACTTCCTTATACGCGCGGCCGAAGGCCACCCTCGTTTCGATCTTCGCCGCCAGATCACCCGCCTCGGCGATCAACGCCTTCATCCTCGTGGTCGCCCCCTGGTCGAGATCGTCCCGAAGGGGTCCGATGTCGAGAATCGGGACGTAGGTCGGATCCTTGATGTCGGGAAGATTCTCGACCACGTGGAGGAGTGTGATTTCCGCCTTGAACTTCCGCGCGAGGCCGAGCGCCATGTGGAATGCTTCGATCGAGATCGGTGAGAAGTCCGTCGCGCAGACGATACGGGTGACGAGGCCGGGGGCCGCCCAGGTGAGGCCTTCTTCATGGGACACGCTCAGGACCGGGCAGGGCAGCCGGCGAACCAGCTTCTCGGCCACCGAACCGAGGAAGAGCCGGTCGAGACCGCCGCGCCCGTGAGTCCCGAGAACCGCCAGGTCCGCGGCCATCTCGTCCGCCGCGGCCGCGATTTCACGCCAGGGGTCGCCTTCCCGTATTTCGATTTCGTGGTTGATGCGGGCCGCGCGCAGCGGCTGCAGAAACGTCTTCATCTCTTCGTTGACCCGCTGTCTGATTTCGGGAGTGGTGAGCCAGGGCGCACTCGCATAAAGCGATTCCCCGTCCGGGAAGAGCTGGGGTATCACATGCACGACTTTTAGGCGCGAGCCGAACTGCCGAGCCAGCGCCACCGCGTGACGGAGGGCCTGGGCCGAGAAAGGGGAGAAGTCGGTGGGGGAAAGGATGCGCTGAAACTGGGGTTCGGTCATGACGTCACCTCAGCCCGGATGACAGCAATAGCGGTGCCAACGCCTCATCGGTGAGAAGGGCCGCAAGGCCTGTGAAATCGGGGACCGCCCGTCTGGAATACGAACAAATTGCGGTCGGACTACTGCACCCGCCAGCCCTGCAGCATCTGGACGTAGTTGGCGCGCTCGTACGCGGCGGGATCCGGGCAGCGCTGCAGGCTCATGTTGCCCCGCATCGGGTCGAGCGATTCCCACTCGAACTCCTCCATCCAGTCCTTCATCTGCCTGAGGATCATGGCGAGGTGCTCGGGGCCGTGCTGCAGGAGAACCGAAACCATCTGCACCGCGTGGGCGCCCGCCATGATGCTCTTGATGGCATCGCGACCGGAGTGGACTCCCCCGCTCACTGCGAGCGACGCCCGGAGCTGTCCCGAGAGAGCGCCCAGCCAGCGAAGCCGCAGGGGCAACTCGCGGTTATCCGAGAGGTGCAGGCTGGGGTTCAGCTCCAAGGTCTCCGGGTCGATGTCGGGCTGGTAGAAACGATTGAAGAGCACCAGTCCATCCGCCCCCGCCCGATCGAGTTGTCCGGCGAACTGAGCCAGGGATGAGTAGAACGGCGAGAGCTTCACGGCAAGGGGGATGCGAATGCTGCGGCGGACCTCGCGCACCACGTCCACCGCCTCGCGCTCCAGTTCCTGGCCGCTGAGGTAGTGATCGAAGGCAAGGCGGTAGATATTCAACTCCAGGGCGTCCGCCCCCGCGGCTTCAATCATCGGCGGATAGTTGAGCCAGCCGCCCGGGGTCGACCCGTTGAGGGACGCGATCACGGGGATGTTCACCGCAACCTTCACGCGCCTCAGGTGTTCGAGGTACTCGTCCGGCCCGAAGACGAATGTCTGCGGGGTTGGAAAGTAGGTGAGAGCTTCGGCGAACGACTCCTCGTGCATCTCTGCGTTGTGGATGGCCTGATTCTGCTCGCGGATGATCTGTTCCTCGAAGAGGGATCTCAAAACGATGGCGGCGGCGCCCGCGTCCTCGAGGCGTCGCACCGTGTCGAGATGGTCGGCGAGCGGCGAAGCGCCGGGGATGAGGGGATGAGGAAGGTCGAGGCCGAGGTAACGGACGGAGAGATTCATCGGTGTCTCCTAGCGGTTTTCCGTGACGGGGGGAGCCGGGGTTTCCGCCGCGGCCTTGGGGGACTCAAACAGCGGCACCGTGATTCCCGCGAGCTGCTGGTACACCGCGTAGCGCTGGCGCATCACCTTGTCGGCCGACTTGAGCAGCCTCGCAAAGCGCACGGGATCGGCCTTCTCGACCACCCGGAAGCGACCCTCGTTCCGCATGTACTCGGCCAGCGGGGTCTTCGGAGCCCCGGAGTCGAGGTGCAGTGGCGGCTCGCCGCGAGAGACGCGTCGCGGGTCGTAGCGGTACAGCGGCCAGATGCCCGAACTCATGGCCAGCTTCTGCTGATCGACGCCCTGAGCCATGTCGTACCCGTGGGCGATGCAGTGGCTGTAGGCGATCACGAGAGACGGCCCGGGATAGGCCTCAGCCTCCTGAAGGGCCTGGATCGTCTGCGCCATCTTCGCGCCGAAGGCGATCCTGGCCACGTAGACGTGCCCGTAACTCATGGCGAGGAGTCCGAGATCCTTCTTGGGTATCTCCTTGCCCGCTTCCGCGAACTTGGCCGAGGCGCCGAGCGGCGTCGCCTTCGACTGCTGGCCGCCCGTGTTCGAGTAGACCTCGGTATCGAGCACCAGGATGTTGATGTTTCGATTGGTCGCGAGGACGTGGTCGAGGCCGCCGAAGCCGATGTCGTAGGCCCAGCCATCGCCGCCCACGAGCCAGACGCTCTTCTTGACCAGATAATCAGCGAGGGTTTCGAGCCGGCGGGCGATCGGGCCCTGGAGGCCCGAGAGCCGCGTCCTCAGTTCGCGCACCCGTTCTCTCTGGATGTTGATTTCCGCATCGGTGTCCTGGGCGGCGTCGAGGAGACCCCCGGCCAGCGGATCGCCGATCTCACTTCGAAGAAGCTGGAGCGCCTGCTTCGCGTGATCGCGGTGCGCGTCGACGCCCAGCCTCATGCCAAGGCCGAATTCGGCGTTGTCCTCGAAGAGCGAGTTCGCCCACGCCGGTCCCCGGCCTTCCCGGTTCACCGTGTAGGGGGTGGTCGGCAGGTTCGCGCCGTAGATCGACGAGCAGCCGGTGGCGTTAGCGATCAGGGCCCGGTCGCCGAAGAGCTGGGTGAGAACCTTGATGTACGGCGTCTCCCCGCATCCGGCGCACGCCCCGGAATACTCGAAGAGCGGTTGGAGAAATTGCGACGTCTTGAGATCGACCTTGCCGAGCATCGCGCGGTCCGCTTCGGGCAGGTTGAGGAAGAACGCGTAGTTCTCGCGCTCGGCCTCGCGCAGCGGGCGCTGCGGAACCATGTCGATGGCCTTGTGCCGCGGGTTGGTCTTGTCCTTCGCCGGGCAGATCTGGACACACAGCGTGCAGCCGGTGCAGTCTTCGGGCGCTACCTGGATGGTGTACTTGAGTCCGGGCATTTCCTTCGAACGGAAGTCATCCGACTTGAAGGTCGCGGGCGCCCCCGCGAGTGCTTCGGGCGCATAGAGCTTGGCGCGAATCGCCGCGTGCGGACAGACAAGGGCGCATTGGTTGCACTGGATGCAGATCTTCTGGTCCCACGCCGGGATCTCGAGGGCGAGATTCCGCTTCTCCCACTGCGACGTGCCCATCGGCCAGTTCCCGTCGGGCGGGAAGGCGCTCACAGGCAGGAGATCGCCCTTCCCCGCCATCATCACCGCGGTGACCCGCTTCACGAAGTCCGGAGCTTGATCCGACACCAGCGGGGGTCGGCCGCGCCGCGCGGTCATTCCCGAGGGAGCGGGGACTTCGTGCAGGTTCGCGAGGGTCTGGTCCACCGCCGCGAAGTTCCTCTGGACGATCACATCTCCGCGTTTGCCGTAGGTCTTCTCGATGGCGCCCTTGATCTTCGCGATCGCCTCCTCGCGGGGCAACACTCCGGAAAGGGCGAAGAAGCAAACCTGCATGACGGTGTTGATCCTCCCGCCCATGTCGGCTTCCTTCGCGACCTTGTACGCATCGATGACGTAAAAGCGGAGCTTCTTCGCAAGAACCACTTCCTGGACCTCGCGGGGCAGCCGGTCCCACACCTCGGAGGGCCCGTAGGGGGAATTGAGGAGGAACACGGCGTTTTGCGCCGCCCGTTCGAGCACGTCCACCTTGTCGACGAACTCGAATTGATGGCAGGCCACGAAGTCCGCCTGCTTGATGAGGTAGGCCGAGCGGATCGGCCGCGGACCGAAACGCAGGTGCGACACGGTGGTCGCCCCCGACTTCTTGGAGTCGTAGACGAAATAACCCTGGGTGAAGAAGTCCGTCTCCTCGCCGATGATCTTGATCGAATTCTTGTTGGCCGACACCGTGCCGTCGGCGCCGAGGCCATAGAACACCGCACGCTTGACATCCGCGGGTTCTAGGTCGAACTCGACCTCCCACGGCAGCGAAGTGTGGTTGACGTCGTCGGTGATCCCCACGGTGAAGTGGTTTTTCGGCTTGCTCACCGCGAGGTTCGCGAAGACCGCCATGACCATCGGCGGATCGAACTCCTTCGAGGAGAGACCGTAACGGCCACCCACCACCTTCGGCGCTTCGGCGAAGCTGGTGAGGCCGTCGTCCTGCGCCTCGCGCAGCGCGGCCAGGATCTCGAGATAGAGGGGATCTCCCACCGCCCCCGGCTCCTTGGTGCGATCGAGGACCGCGATGGAGCGCACGCTCTTCGGCAGCGCGGCCACGAAGGCGGAGGTTGAGAAGGGGTGGAAGAGACGCACCTTGACGAGACCAACCTTCTCGCCACGGGCGACGAGTTGCTCCACGGTCTCCTGCGCGGTTTCCGCACCCGAGCCCATCATCACGATCACTCGCTCGGCCTCGGGATGACCGACGTAATCGAAGAGGTCATACGTGCGACCGGTCAGCGCGCCGAAGTGCGCCATGGCCTCTCGAACAAAGGCCGCGCAAGCCGCGTGGTACCCGTTCGACGCTTCACGGGCCTGGAAAAAAGTGTCGGGATTCTGGGCGGTGCCCCGGAGGACGGGCCGGTCCGGAGTGAGCGCACGCGAGCGATGAGCCTCGATGGCATCCTCGTCGATGAGGATGCGAAGGTCGTCGTCTGAAAGTTCCTCGATCTTGGCCACTTCGTGAGAGGTGCGGAAGCCGTCGAAGAAGTGCAGGAACGGGATGCGGCTACGCAGTGTCGTCATGTGGGCGATCGCGGCCATGTCCTGCGCCTCCTGAACGGAGGCGGAGCAAAGAAGGGCAAAACCCGTGGCGCGGCAGGCCATCACGTCGGAGTGATCGCCGAAGATCGAAAGCGCGTGGGTCGCGATCGTCCGCGCGGCCACGTGCATGCAGAAGGGCGTCAGTTCCCCGGCGATCTTGTACATGTTGGGGATCATGAGGAGGAGACCCTGCGACGCGGTGAACGTCGTCGCGAGCGACCCCGCCTGAAGCGCGCCGTGCACGGCTCCCGCGGCCCCGCCCTCGGACTGCATCTCCATGACCTGGGGCACCGCGCCCCAGATGTTCGCGCGTCCATGCGCCGACCAGGAATCCGCAAGCTCTCCCATCGTCGAGCTGGGCGTGATCGGGTAGATCGCGATCACTTCACTAAGTCGGTGCGCGACCGCGGCGGCGGCCTCGTTTCCGTCAACAACAATCCGGCGTGCCTGGGGCATCTCAGATCCTCCGGCCCTCTACCCTTCAAGTCGCGTGCCACATTCCAAGGCCCTCGATATCCACGCAATCATTGACTTTGCTGCTCATCGGGTCCTGATTCCCCCGGGCGACTCGCGCAAATCGTGCGTATGGGCGGGTCAAGGACCTTGACGAAAGGTCTGCGGGCTTCGGCGCCGCCGGGCGCACACTCGGCGCTAACCCCGACGCGCGAGCCCTCGAAGCGCCATCTGACCGGCTATCGGACCTCCACCTTGAGTGGAACGTTCTTTGCTCTGTTCCGCAGACGAATCCTTGCAAGGAGGACCCATGAAACCTGAAGTCAAGACAGTCGCGAAAACGGTCGGCGCGGTGGTCGCAGGCGCTGCCGTTGGTTACGTCGCCGGCGTTCTCACGGCTCCCGCCGAGGGCGTGGTCACGAGGAGGAAGATCCGCCGGAAGGTCGAGGCGGGTGCTGAGGACCTCGCCCACAAGGCGAAGGCCGGAATGAAGGACGTCCGCGGAAAGATGGCGGAGGCCATCACCTCGGGCGAAGAGAAGGTCAGCCACGCGATGGCCTCGTTCAAGCGCGCCTGAACCGCCGCGCGGTCGCACAAGGCCGTGGTCCGGATCACCGCCGATGGTGGTTCCGAACGCGCCTCCTCTTCGTGGGCTAACTCCCCCGCACCCGCGCACGCACGAGCGGTGACCCGGACTTCGCCTGGTAGTCCTTGAGCTTGGACTTGCTCTCGCGCGGAGAGTTCCCGAGAACCTTTGCCGCCCGATATACGCTGCCGCCTAACCGCTTCATCGTCCGGAGGATCTACC
>CAZBTT010000029.1:0-3601 GCA_964494295.1 uncultured Acidobacteriota bacterium | reverse complement strand
GGGTCCGGCCCACCGGCTATGGTGGTTCGGACCGCGGCTCCCCTAGAAGAGGACTAACTCCGCCGCGCCCGCGCCCTGGTCAGCGGCGCCCCCGACTCCGCCTGGTAGTCCTTGAGCTTGTACTGGATCTTGCGCGGAGAGATCTCGAGAACCTTGGCCGCCCTCGATGTGCTGCCGCCCACCGACTCGATGGTCCGGAGGATCGCCTCCTTCTCGATGGCCGCAAGGCTGCTGCCCGGAATCGAGATGCCCAGCGACCCGCTCGATTCCGAAGCCTCCTGGCGCCCGCCGAGGGTCGGAAAGTGAGCCGGTGTGAGCACGGGTTCCTCGGCGAGCACCACCGCGCGCTCGATGGCGTTCTCGAGCTGGCGGACGTTCCCCGGCCAGGCCTGGCGCAGGAGGAGCGCCATCGCATCGTCGGACAGGCTCCGGACCTCCTTGCCGTTCTCGGCCGAGAACTTCCTGAGGAAGTGCTGAGCGAGCACGGGCACGTCCATGGTGCGTTCGCGCAGGGGCGGAATCCTGATCTCCACCACGTTGAGACGGTAGAAGAGGTCCTCACGGAAGCTGCCGTCCGCCACCTTCTTCGCGAGATCCCGGTGCGTGGCGGAGACGATCCGGACGTCGACTTTGAATGTCTTGTTGCCGCCCACCCGTTCGAACTCCCGCTCCTCGAGGAAGCGAAGGAGCTTCACCTGGACCGTCGGGGAGATGTCGCCGATCTCGTCGAGGAACAAGGTGCCCCCGTCCGCGGCCTCGAAACGACCGGCGCGGGTGGAGATGGCGCCGGTGAAGGAGCCCTTTTCGTGACCGAACAACTCGCTTTCGAGCAGGGTCTCCGGCAAGGAGGCGCAGGCCACCTTGATGAACGGACGGCTGCGGCGGGGGCCGCTCTGGTGGAGCGCCTGGGCGAACAGCTCCTTGCCCGTCCCGCTCTCTCCGAGCAGGAGAACCGAGGCGCTCGAAGGCGCGACCTGACGGACCGCCTTGAAGGCCCTCAACATGTCGGGACTCTCGCCGAGGATGTTCTCGAAGCGGTACTTCTCGGCCACGCGCTCGCGAAGTTGCCGGGTCTCCTCGAGAAGGTGTTTCTTCTCGATCGCACGCTCGAGGACGACCTCGAGTTCCTCGACATCGAGGGGCTTGGCCAGGTAGTCCTCAGCTCCGCTCTTCATGGCCCGAACCGCGTTCTTCACCGTGCCGTAGGCGGTCATGAGGATGACCATGGTCTGGGGCCGCGAGAGCTTGAGTTGTTTCAGGAGTTCTAGGCCGTCCATTCCCGGCATCCTGAGGTCGGTGAGCACGACATCGGCGTCGTTTTGCTCGGCGAGACTGAGACCGGTGGCGCCGTCATGCGCGCAGGCGACCTCGTAGCCGTCTTCCTTCAGCAAAGTGCACAGGGCGGCGGCCGCGTTGACCTCGTCGTCGATCACGACGAGGCGGGCCTTGGCACTCACGCGGCGGTCTCCCCGCGGGTCATCGGCAGGGTGATCTCAAAACGCGCGCCTCCGCCTTCGGCCGATCCCGCGCTGATGACGCCACCATGCTGGGCAACTATCTGGCGGGCGATCGACAGACCAAGCCCGGTTCCCCCCGCCTTGGTGGTGACGAAGAGCTGAAAGACGTCAACCCCTTCCGGGAGGCCCGGTCCGTTGTCTTCGACGCTCATGAGCACGTGGCCCTCGTGGCGTCGAACGCGAACCCGCACCTCGCCTCCCTTGGGGAGAGCCTCGATGCCGTTCCTCACCAGGTTGATGAGGACCTGTTTCATCTTCTCCACGTCGATCGGCAGTTCCGGCAGGCCGGGCTCGATGTCGGCAAGGAGGCGCACGCCGCTCTCCGCCGACTGGGGCTCGAGGAGACGCAGGACGCTTTCGATCACCCCGCCAAGTTCGGCCACACCCTGCTGGACGTGGTCGGCCCTCGAAAACTGGAGGAAGTCGCCGGCCAGCGCATCGAGGCGACTCACCTCCTCGCGGATGATCGCGATCAGCTCGCGGATCCCCATGTCCGTCTTGAGCTTGGCGTTGCGGCGCTCGATCACGGAAAGCTGGAGGGCGATGGAGTTGAGCGGATTGCGAATCTCGTGAGCCAGACCGGCCGCGAACGTGCCCAGCAGAGCCATCTTCTCGCTCTCGATGATCTTCTCCTGAGCCGCGCGCAACTCGCGATAGGCGTTCCTCGCCTCTTCGTGCCGCTGCCTTTCGGCCTCACCCCGACGGGCCCGTTCGACGGCAAGGGCGATCTGGTGTCCGAGCGTCTCGAGGAAACGGAGCTCAGAGGGAGAAAAGGCTGTTCCGGCAGGTGCGGCGACATTGAGCACCCCGCGGCTCCCGCCCCGGAAACGAAGGGGCACGCTGGCATGCGCGGTGGAGGCATTCGGGCCCGACATCAGATGAGGCATGCGAGGGCACTGCGTGGTGTTTCGGGCCTGCATCGTATGGCCGGTCCAGAAGACCTCCCGGCAGAGGCACTCGGTCAGACCATTTTTTCTGACCTCGGCCAGGTACTCCTCGGAGACGCCGCGCGCTGCGGCCAGATGCAGCCGCTTGTCCTGATCATCGCCCACGAGGACCCAGGCCGCGCTCACCCCCAGCTTTTCACGCACCTTGTCGAGGGCGATTTCGAAGACCGACTGAACGCTCTCCGTGATGTGGATCTCAGAGGCCACCTCGGAGAGCACCGCGAGTTCGCGCTCCTGGCGGGCCAGGCGCTCGGTCAACTCACGGACCTGCGCCTCGTAGGCGGGGCCGAGACGATCCTGCTCATCCATTTCGGAGGGATCGTAACAGTGGGAGGCTCGGGCGCGCATCTCTTCGAACGTTTAAGCAATGCAACGGGGGTGCCAGGAGCGAAAGCCCCTCGAAACGTGGCGTTTCGCCGGGCTGGCGCAACATATGCGGAAGAATGGGACCCAAAACGCATGATTTTCGCGAGGGGTCCAGCTTCAGGGACGTGAGTAAACCTCGATCGAACCATCCGAGCTTACGAGTCCGAAGCCCCGGCCCAGAAGCGCCTCAACAGGATCGGCAGCCAGTCTGCGGAGCGGCTGCTCCGAACCGGGGAAGGCACGGTCCCACACCACCACTTTCGCCGCGCGGAGGAGCGCATCGGCCTCAGGGCGGCTGAAGCGGGTGAACTTGGGCCCGACCTCCCGCGGGGCCAGGAACGGGCCGCCCAGCAGAGGGAGCAGCGCGGGATCAACGAGATAGAGCACGCGAGGAGCGCCCTCCGCAAGGGCCTCCAGATGTTTCGCCTTGGCGAACTGCTGGGCCCGGGCGCGCGTAACCACGTCGCGAGCACAACGGCCGACATCGAGGCCGACACTGAGGAGCGTCAGGGCGAACGCGGTTCGACGGATTCGCGTGGTCCAACCGGCCTCCACGGGCGTGAGGACTCGAAACATGAGGACCGCGAGGAACGGAATCGCAAAGTGCCAGTAGTGGCGGTACCCGCGGAATACGAAGGGCAGCAACGACGCGCCGACGAGGGAAACCCAAAGGGTAGTGGCGCGAACCCCCTCCGCCAGCCGCGAGAACAACCAGAGTGCCGCGATCACGCCGAGCAGCGCGACGAACCCGGGCGCCGCACTGCTCGCGTT
>CAZBTT010000028.1:0-19458 GCA_964494295.1 uncultured Acidobacteriota bacterium | reverse complement strand
GGGGGTCGTGCGCGGGGTGAAGGTGCGGGGGGCTTAGCCCTCCGCCGCGGTTCCGTGGCGGGACGTTCTGGGTCCTCGCGGCGTCCTCCCCCCGCGGGCCCGGCCGATACGCCAGCGACCATCGAGTGTTAGATTCGGCGGCCGTGTGTCGAGGCCCCTTCAGCCGCAGGACCCGTGCGAGCGCTCGCCTGTTTCTCATTGCGTGGGCGCTCTTTATCGGCTCACCCGTTCGCGCGGCTGAAGCAAAGGCCGATCGAGCGATCCTGATCTCGATCGATTGTCTTTCCGAACGGGAATTCGCCGAAGTCACCGCCCCGGAGAGCCCTTGGAAGGTCCCCGGGCTCAAACGCCTGATTCGGGATGGTGTTCGCTTCACTTTCGCGCATTCTCAGGCCCCATGGACTGCTCCTTCTCACACCTCGATGCTGACGGGCCTTTATCCGGCCGAGCACGGGTGGAACCTTCCGTATCTGGCTCTCCTCGAAGAGGGTCGGGCGTCGCCTCGCGTCGCGAAGTACCGGAGCCTTGCCGACTATGCGAGGGCGGCCGGGCTGGCGACATTCGCGGAAACCGGGAAGGGCACGGTGTCCGCTCGCTTCGGCACTGGCAAGGGCTTTGGAGATTTTCGCGAGCATGAACGAACGGGCGCGGTTCTCCAGGCCGGTCCCTATTCCATCGCCACCGATGCCCGCGAAGTGGGCTCCGATGCGGTTTCCAGGATTCGCTCGCACGCCCGCGGTCGGTACTTCGCTTTCTTCCACACTTACGACTTCCACTCCGGGCCGGGCGACGCCCTCGCCGTGAGCTATGAGGCCGGGATCAAGGACCGACGCCACCTCGCCGTTCTGGAGTGGATCGATGCCGAGGTTGTGAGCCCGGTGCTTCAGGCTCTTGACGCAACCGGCGCCTACGACACGACTCTCGTCATCCTGACGGGCGACCATGGTTCGAACATGCTCCGAAAGGACCGCAAGTTGATTCACCGCGGGGTCGGACACTACGAGGAGAATCTCCATGTGCCTATGGTGGCCAAGTTTCCGAGAGGCTTTCATGCTGGCGCCGTGAAGTCAGACCTGGTCCGGCACATCGACATTCTGCCCACGGTCGTGCAGTCGTTGCGAATATCGAGCCCGGGATACGGGGGAGACGGGCGGCCGCTCCAGGATTGGCTCGGCTCAAACCCACCGGTCAAGGCCTCATGGGCAGAGACCGATGGGCACACGTTCCCGCGTCAGTCGGTCCTCGTGGGCCGGACGAAGTACATTACGGTCTCGTCCGACCCCCGTGTATTGAGCTATGTCTTGAAGGCCAAGTACGCCTACTTGCTCGGCAACCTGACCTTCCTGCGCACGCAATTCGCGTTCCCGCCCCGAGACGAGGAACTCTACGACCTGGCCAGTGATCCATGGGAGACCAACAATCTGGCGCGCAAGGCTGAGAGTCGAAGCTTGCTCGATCGAGCACGCAAGGCGATGAAGGACGTCCTCTCCCGCTTTCCCAAGGCTGACCCGGCCAGCGAGAAGCGCGAAGCCATAGATCCCGCTACCGTCGAGGCTCTCAGGGCGCTTGGATACATCCGTTGACGGGGCCGGAGCCACCCGACGAGGAAGGTAGCCGAACCATCGCGGATTTCGGTGAACAGTGGACTCGTTTCGATAACAAAGAGGGCTACCTCGGTTCCGTCGAACAGCTTTCGGAGCAGATCTCTCCGTTTTTCAAGACCAGTGACCTCGCCGGTCTTCTGATAGCCGATGTCGGCGCAGGCACCGGCCGGGTGGCAGCTCAGCTCGTGAAAGCGGGCGCCGGGGAGGTAGTGGCCCTCGAGCCCTCGGACGCGTTCGAACGCTTGCGCGCCGTCGCCGCAGAACACCCTGGCCAGATCACTCCCCTGCGGCTCGCTGCGGTCCAGATACCGCCACGGGGCTTTGATCTCGTCGTATGTTTCGGGGTTTTGCACCACATCCCTGATCCGGATACGGCCCTCCGCGCGTTCCTTCACGCTCTGCGGCCTGGGGGCCAGGCCCTCATATGGGTCTACGGCGCCGAGGGGAATGGCGCCTACCTCGCCCTCGCTTCCCCTCTCCGCGTCCTGACCAAACGCCTCCCCGCTCCCTGTCTGGATGCTGTGGTCTGGGCCCTCTATCCCGGACTTCGCGTCTATATGGCCATCGCCCGCGTTGTTCCCGTGCCGCTGCATCGCTACATCCGCGGCGTGCTGAGCAAGTTGTCGCGGCAGCACATTCGGTTGACCATCTACGACCAGCTCAATCCCCACCACGCCCGGTACTACCGTCGCGAGGAGATACTGGCGGAGTTCGCAGCCGCCGGCTTCGTCCAGATCGAGTCCGCGCACAAGAATGGTTACAGCTGGCTGGTCCGCGGGCGACGTCCCGAAACGCAGGGAAACGCGGCCGGATGATCTTCGGTGATCCTCTTGCGCTGTCGACGCTGCTCTTTCTGGGTTTGCTGGTCGGAGTCCTGGGGTTCATCCCCGGTGCTCTGGTTCTGCGGTTGTCCAGTCCCGCGGAGCACGACTCGATCGAGAGGTGGTGCGCGGCCTTCGCCGCTCCCGGCGTGGGACTCATCCTCTTCGGCGGCCTCGCCGGCGGCGCCGTCTGGACGCTCGGCTGGTATTCGCCGGGCCTAGTTGCCGCAATCTGGGGTGTGTTGTGCGGCGCGTTGAGCGCGCTCGTTTGGCGTCGGACCACCGGACCGGGATTACATCCCGGGTGGGGTGGTGGCCCAATTCTCCTCTGCCTGATGGGTGGCTTTCTGGCCGTGGCCGTGGCCGTGTTCTGGCCAGTCCGGGACTTTCCAGTTTCGCCAGACTACGACGGCACCGCGGATGGGTATCTGGCCACGATCGTCTCCCTCGACCGTTCCTATCCGAAATTTCGGACGTTCGGAAACGAGTTCATCGAGGTCACCATTCCCCCCTCGGCAGCAGTGACGGGCGCCTTCGTTTCGGATGTCACGGGCGTGTTTCCAGGACGCGTGCAGTTGGCTCTCGCCGGTTGCGCCGGTGTCTTCTATCTCCTGGCCCTGCCGTGGGCCGGTTGGCCGATCCTCCGGCGGTGGACCACATGGCCATGGCTCGCCATCCTGCCGGGACTGCTCGGATACCAGTGGTTCTTCAAGACGATCTACTACGACGGCTCCAATCTGCGCCTCTACGGCGCGCTCGGCCTGGTATTGGCTACAGGCTTCTGGCTTCGAGCCACTGAGGGAAGCCGCGCGGCGGCGGTGATGGCGGGCGTGATGGCCGGGTCGACGCTCTACTTTCATCATCGCTTCTTCTTGTACGCGGGTATCTCCGGGGTTGCCCACGTTCTGTACGAGTCCGTGCGTGCCTTGTCGAGTCAAGGCGGCCGCGGCGACTGGCGGCGGCTGATGACCTCAGCCGCGGTCGTTGCCGCCTTTGCTCTGCTCGTGACCCTTCCCTTTCTGGCCTCTGCTCTGCCCCATGCGTCGGCAACCTCAGCCAATCCGTTGTGGGCCCAATCGCGATTGCCGGGCTTTGGAGAGTTCGTGAAGTACGTCGATCGCATGCAGGGCGCGTTCGTATTCTTCGCAACGCCGCTGGCAGCCCTGCTGGCATTGATGGCCGGCGGGCGCTTCCCCGCCGTCCGGTTTCTCGCGGCGGCCTGCCTGGGCCAATCGCTCTTCGCGTTCGACGAAATCACCCACCGGTTGCTCCCGTTTCTGGCCAGCTATCTCGATCGGGCCGATCTGGCTACCTCCGCGTTTCTGGAGAGCCGACCCATCCTCTTCGCCGCATTGCTCGCTCTTGCTTGTTCGTGGCTCGGCTCGCGGTGGCCTAGAGCAGAGCAACGTGTCGGAATGGTGGTCCTGGGCCTGGCGACGGTGGGGGCAGTCACTGTCTACAGGATGCCGGCTTCCTTCTGTTACACCTATCTTTCACGAGGGGACTATCAGGCGCTCACCTGGATTCGAAACAACACGCCGAGGGAAGGC
This sequence comes from uncultured Acidobacteriota bacterium, assembly GCA_964494295.1. Classification (GTDB taxonomy): domain Bacteria; phylum Acidobacteriota; class Vicinamibacteria; order Fen-336; family JAGNNV01; genus JAGNNV01. The sequence goes on along the minus strand of CAZBTT010000028.1, from coordinate 15,483 downwards.
ACGCTCGTCCTCGCCTATGCCTACGACGACATCTCTGACACCGAGATGACTCGAGCCTGGACGAACCCGAGTCCACGACTGAGCTTCAACGCCGAATCGCTCTGGGTTGCGCCGGTCTCAAACCGGCGGGCGGTGTTCCACTGGGTGAACCGACACACCCATCAGAAAGCCTGGGCCACTCTCGCTGACTTCTCGCCGACCCTGCCTGGCGCCCTGAGCGCGCTCAACCGCGCCTATATGAATCCAGACCTTCCGGAGTCGCTCGAGCTCTTCCGGAAGCATGGAGTGACACATCTCTTCTACCCCTTCTATATGCACTTGAGCTTTCGGACGGCTCTCCTGCGGGCGGCGCACCTGCGTCAGGTGTTTCTGGCTCCCCCGCCCATCGACGTGGCCTACGGTCGCGACTCTCCTCCTCGGGACTCATCCCCTGTCTATGCGGCCGCGGTCTACGAGGTGGGCCCCTCGCCGCGATAGCGCCTTGTGAGGAGGCGAAGCCGGGTAAGCTTCGCGGTTCGTGAGCCCCAATTCCCATCGCCTTGTTTCGTCCCACGCCTGTGGTCGAAGCCTCCGACGGTGGCGGACGGGCGCTGGATCTGGCCCGGGTCATGATCTCGTTCGCGGGGTACGTCCCGGAGCGCGAGCTGTCGATCGTCTGCACCGGTCCGAGGCAGCGAGAAGCTCACGGAGAGGCTGAGAACCGATGAGCCCGTTTGTGCTCGGCGCTGTCTTCGCGAGGGGGGGCTCGAAAGGCGTGCCCGGCAAGAACGTGCGCCTGCTCGGTGGGCGCCCGTTGATCGCGCACGCGGTGGAATGCGCACGTGCCATCCGGGCCATCAACCGCATCATCGTCTCCACGGACGACCGGGCGATCCGGGACGCGGCGCTGAGCGCCGGGGCCGAGGCTCCCTTCCTGCGGCCGGCGGAACTCGCTACAGACGAGGCCTCCGAATGGCTCGCCTGGCAACATGCCTTGCGTGAATGCGAGAAGCTTGGCTTCGGCGATGGGCATATCGATACTCTGGTGTCGATTCCCGCGACCGCACCTCTGCGTCGCACGGAGGACGTGTCCGCTGCGATCTCGAAGCTCCACGAAGGAGGGTTCGATCTGGTGCTCGCGGTGACGCCTTCTCGCCGCAGTCCCTACTTCAACATGGTCGTCGAGGATCAGGGCGCGGTTCGGATTGTGATCCCGCAAGGCCCGCAAGGCCCAAGGCGCCGACAGGATGCGCCCCCCACTTTCGATATCGCCACGGTGGTCTATGCGGCCCGCCGCGACTACGTACTCGGGGCCAGAGGATTGTTCGATGGCCGCGTGGGTGCGATAGTGGTGCCGGAAGAAAGCGCAGTGGATATCGACACCGAGTTCGACCTCGAACTGGCCGCGTGGCTCTGGGCTCGCAGGGAGAAACAGGCATGAGATCCGCGCCCCGCCGCAACGGCAATCGACCCCTGGGCCTCGGCCTGCTTCAACACGCGGTACGGCTCGACCGTGAAGTGGCGCTCATCACCGGAGGTGCTGGACATGTGGGGGCGCTCGCGGGGGAGATCCTGCTCGGCCAAGGCGCGACCGTGGTTCTAGTGGACCGACCCGATGGCGAGCGTTCCCCCCGTGTGCGGAGCCTGATGAGGCGATTCCCCGATCGAGCGTTTTTTGAAGCCGCCGACGTGTCGAGCCTGAAAGACGCGCGAAAGGCGGTGAAGGGGATCGTCCGCCGCCACCGGCGTCTCGACATTTTCATCCACAGCGCGGCCTTTGTGGGCACAACCTCAAGACCCGGGTGGGCCGGCCCTCTTGGTCAGCAGAGCGCGGAGATATGGGACGAGGCCTTTCGGGTCAACGTGACCTCCGCATTCGCCATGGTGCAGACAGCACTCCCCGCTTTGCGTCGGGCGGATCCGGGCCGAGTCGTCTTCGTCTCCTCGATCTACGGCGTGGGCGGTCCGGTCCCTGCCCTTTATGAAGGCACGGGCATGTCCAATCCCGTCGCCTACGGAGCTTCCAAGGGTGCTCTGAATCAACTCACGCGTTACCTGGCGGTGGAACTTGCGCCCAGAGTGCGCGTCAACGCGATCTCACCGGGCGGTATTTTCCGCGGCCAGTCCCCGCAGTTCGTGGCGCGGTATGAGAAGAGGACCCCTCTGGGTCGAATGGCGACCGAGGAAGATCTGGCCGGCGCCATCCTGTTTCTGAGTACGAGGCTCTCAGACTACGTGACCGGCCACAACTTAATGGTCGACGGTGGCTGGACCGCCTCCTGACCCGGGGTCAGCGATAGAACGGTTTCGATACCAGAGCGACGTTTCCCCGCATCCACTCCGCGGTTCGACCAAGGCCCTCGACGAGGGACACGCGCGGCTCCCACCCAAGTCGGGCCTTGGCCCGGGCCGGGTCGGACAGGAGAACCAGCACCTCACTGGCATCGGGCCTCAGCCGCTTCGGATCCTGTCGAATTTCCGCCTTGACTCCAAGCGCCTCGCAGCACTTCTCGAACACTTCGGCGATCGACGGACTCTCGCCGACCCCGAGTTGAAGGCTCTCACCCTCGATGCCCTCCGTGCTCAAGGCGCGGACGAAACCATCCACGGTGTCACTGACAAAAGTGAGATCGCGGCGCGGGTCGGTTCGTCCGAGCTCAATCACACGGGCTCCGCCCAGCAATTGCGTCAGGATCGTGGGGATGACGGCACGCGTGGATTGGCGTGGGCCATAGGTGTTGAAGGGCCGGAGGATCACCACGGGCGTTCCGAAACTCCGGTGGTAGGCCAGGGCGAACTGATCGGCCGCAACTTTCGAGGCTGCGTAGGGGGACTGCGCACGAAGAGGATGCGTCTCGAGAATGGGGACCGTGTCGGGCGTGCCATAGACCTCGCTGGTCGAGGTATGAACGACCCGCCCTACCCCGTGACGGCGCACCGCTTCGAGAATGTTCATCGTTCCGACAACGTTCGTTTCGAGGTAGGAGGCGGGAGCCGAATAGGAATAGGGAATCGCGATCAAAGCCGCCAGATGGGCCACGGCATCGACACCCTCGCAAGCCTCCGCGACGAAGGCGGCGTCCCGAATGTCTCCAAAGCGGATGTCGATGGTCTCTCGAACCTCCTTCTTCGCATGGTCGAGCCAGCCCAGGGAGCCAAACGAGTTGTAGTAGCAGAAGGCGCGGACCCTGACACCGTCTGCGACCAGGCGTTCGACCAGATGCGAGCCTATGAAACCATCGGCCCCGGTTACGAGTACGGTGCGGTTATCCAGCACACTCAAGAGTGTCCTCCTTCCCGGGCCCGCCGGAGTTCCGTTTGGTGGCCCACGTCGATCCAGTCGCCATGGACCTCGAATGCTCCCACCGACTGCCCTCGCTCCAGGCAGTCCTCGACAAGACGCGTGATGGGAAATTCGGTGTTTGCGGGCACCCGTTCGAGGAGTTCCGGGGAGAAGACGTAGATGCCGGCGTTGATCATCTGGAACAGCGTCGGCTTCTCGACGAGAGCGACAATCCTGGTTCCCTCGACGTCGACGGCCCCGAAGGGAATCGTGTGATGGTACCTGCGAATCGCGACGGTTGCAGCGTGGCGCCCCGTGGTGTGCAGTTCCAGCAGGCCCGCAACGTCGGCCTGGGTGACCAGATCTCCGTTCATGACCAGGAGGGGGTCTTTGGGGGTTTCGGGCAGGAGGGAGAGGGCCCCGCCTGATCCGAGCGGGCGGTCTTCGCGCAGGTATTCGATGTGACAGCCGAGCCCCTCCCCCTTTCCCAGGCGGTCCTCGATGACGTGCGCCAGATAGTTCACCGCAACATAGATCTTTCGGATCCCATAGCTCATCAAGTGGAGGATGATCCGCTCCAGGATCGGACGGCCCGCCACCTGCAGCATGGGTTTTGGAACCTTGGCGGTCAGGTCACCCAGGCGGGAGCCCTTGCCTCCGGCCATGATCACGGCGGTGTTTGGGCGGGGAGTCGCTCCAAGCACTTCGTGCAACAGGTGGAGTCCACCCAGCCGGCCCTCGGCATCGACCACGGGCACTCCCGAGATGAGTCGCGCCTGCATCAGATCCAGGACATCGTTTCTGGTGGCTTCCGGAGGGACGCTGCTGAATTTGGTGCGGAGACATTCGGTGACCGGCGCCGAGACAGGCACACCGCGAAGAATTGCTCGCCGCACATCGCCATCGGTCGAGATACCGTGCAATCGACCGTCAGAATCGACGATGAGGACGATTTCGCAGCCGCTCCTCTCGAGAGAGAGAAGCGCCTCCCGGACGCTGCCGCTCAGGGGAACCGTAGCGTCGCGCAGTTTTTCGCGGTTCATTTCTTCGATGCCTCTCGGGCCGGTGTGCCCATGACGCGGGAGCCCCTGCGCAAATCCCCCACCACGGTAGCTCCCATTCCCACGATGACATCCGAACCGATCGAAACATGATCACGGATGATCGCTCCAAGCCCGACGAAGGTGCGCGCGCCGATGCGGACGCCCCCGCCGGTGATCGCGCCGGGGGCAAGGTGACTGAAAACGCCAAGCCGGACGTCGTGCTCGACGATACTGCCGGTATTCACGACGGCGTGTCGACCGATGCGCGCTCCCGTTTGCACAACCGCCCGAGCGCCAACGAAGACTCCGGGCTGGAGCCTCGCCGTGGGAGAGACGACCGCGGAGGCGTGGACGACGTTCACGAAGGTCGCGCCGTGACTCTCGTAGAGCCTGGACAGGTGAAGCGCCTGGGGTCGGGACCGAATGCCCGCGAAACCAAGAATGAACGCGACGCCCGGTTCGGCCGCGGTGGGGACGGCCGATTCGTCGCGTCCCAGCCAGGGAATCCCAAGATCTGTCTTGGCCTTGGGGCGCGGGTCGGCATCGACGACTCCGAGCAACGTGAACAGATCGGGACGCGACCGCGCCGCATCGATCACCACGCACGCATGCTCGCCCCCGCCAATCACGATGAGCCGTGAGGGCAGACCGCCAGCCTTCATTGGGCCACGCCCAGCTTGATTGGCGGGTTCGGCGGCGTCCAGCCGGCGAGAATCTCTTCGATCTGTGCGGCGGAGTGCCCGTTTCCAAAAGGGGAGGCCTGCGCTTGCAGGTCGGCCCTGAACCGCGGATCGAGCGCGCGACGGAGGGACAACTCGATGGACTCGATCGTCGGCCGGGGCACGTCGAGAACATTGGCGCAGCGGATGCGCCCCCGCTGGCGATCGCCGACATTGACCGCGGGGAGCATGGCGGCTGGGGCCTCGATGAGTCCGCTCGAGCTGTTGCCCAGAATCGCGTCGGCGAACCTCAGCAAGGACCAGTAGCGTCGCTCTCCCAGCCCGGCCACGAGAAAGCAGTTCGGTCGACCGGCGCACGCGCTCTCGAACACACTACGGATCGCCTGGGCCCCAGGATCAGAGTTTGGCATCGACACGACGTAGGTCGCATGGACGCGGCTCATGACCCCGACGATGGCCTGCGCTTCCGCCAATGTGTCTTGCCCCAGGGTGGCGGGGTGATAGGTCACCATCACGAGCGGGGACGCGAGCTGCCCCCCAAGGAGTGCTTCCATCTCCGCCCGCGAAAGCAGGTCGGCACGGTGCAGGTTGTCCAGCCCGGGCGCGCCCACAACATGAATGCTCTTCTCCGATTCCCCCATTTTCATAAGACGATCCCGGTAGGCGGAGTTCGAAACGAGATGGAGATGGGCAAGCTTGGAGAGGGCGTGCCGAAAGGAGTTGTCGAGGGCCCCCTCGGATTCCTCACCACCATGGAGATGGATGATGGGAACCCGGGCGAGGACGGCCGCCAGACCCGCGGCCAGGGTCTCAAAGCGGTCGCCGACGAGAAGAACTCCCTCCGGGCGGGTTTGTTCGAGGGCTTGAAACACTTGCTCCAGGGCGCGGGCCGACTGCACAGCGGCGGAGGGAACCTCCCCCGGTCCCATCCAGTCGAGCAGACAAGGGTCCATGAAGCCGTCGGCGCGGACACCGTCAATGGTCATGCCGAAACTCGGATGAAGATGCATGCCCCCGGCCAGGACGGTCAGGTCGAATCCGGGCCGCGCCTGCAGGCGCAAGGCGGTGCTGCGAAGGATCCCCCAGTCCTGCCGACCCGAGGTCAGGATCGCCAATCGTTTCAAGGATTCTCCATCCACACCGCCCTCCGGAGCTTCCACTCACCATCCTCCTTCTTCCACAAATGAGGAGATCGGAAACGGTCGGCAAGTTCCATGAACCTCTCGCGGGTCATTTCCCACTGTGCAAACGCCTTGGAGGCCACAGGGAATTCCTTCTCGGGTATCGAGAGGTAGCGGAAGATCTCTTCGGCAAAACGTTCCGGGAATTCATGATCGAAGCGCCGAACGAGGGCCACGCCTTCCTCCCGGGTGATATCGCCGGAGCGAATCTCCTGAGCGGCATCGTAGGTGGCCCGGCCGATCCCGAATTTGATCCGCGTGGTGTAGTAGTGGAAGTCGTCAATGCGGTCGTCTATGGAGTTGTACTTGCTGTAGGTGCCCGGAGTGCGCTCGGGCGAGGCCTGAAAACCCCCGTGCTCCACCGCGTAGTAGTAACACGCCTGAGGATGCCACTTGAGATAGTGGCCGAGATAGTGGACCTCGATCCCCAGTTTTTCGATCCTCTCCGGGTCGGGCGGAAGGTAGGGCTCAAGATCTATCCGATCGAGTCCATAGCGGCTCTGCAACTCGGCCATGGACGTTCCGCCGAGGAACACCGTGGAGGGATCGCTCATCACGAAGTACTTGTGGTCGCGCCGCGCCGTATTCGTATCCGCGATGGGGTTTCCGTACTCGGCCTCGTTCTCCCCGAAGAACACAAGGGGGATCGAGAACAGAAGGGCCATTTTGGGAGCCAGGTTCTTCTGTCCGAGCATGAACGCCTGGAACGGGTGGAAGAGATTGTCGACGGCCAGACGAGTCAGAAGTCGGTGCACCCTCCCATTGGGAGTGCACAAGTAGTTGTCGAATCCAGCATGAATCCAGGCCTGGTGGTTCTTGAATCCCCAATCGGTATAGATATGGGGCGCCCAGGTTACGGTCAGGGGATGCATCCCGTAGTCGTACTTGAGCTTGTGCGCCGCGTAGAAGCTGTCCTTGCCGCCTGATCCTGGAACCAGACAGTCATAGTGACCGTCAGTCCGGCGGTACTTGTCGCACAAGGCTCGAAGGTCCCGATCCCTCTCCGCCCAATCGATCGTGTTCCGCTTTCTCTCGGTGAAGCGGCAGGCGTCGCAGACGCCATCCTCGTCAAATCCAATGGTCTGCTTCACGCTGTCGCGGGTGTGCTTGAATTCGACGGCGGAATTCGGTCGCTGGTTCGAGATCACGCACCGGCGACAAAACCGCACGTCCCGCGGGAGACCGTAGTAGGCCTCCAGGGTTTCCGGGGTCTGGCTCTCGTTGGAATTGCTCATCATTCCTCTCGGCTTGTTCTTCGATGAAACTGGGGCGGTACTCAGGTCGCGAGAAAGCGACTCAAAATGGACAAGCCGGCCTCGCCGCTCTTTTCCGGATGAAACTGCGTGCCCCAGACGTTCTCGGTCTGGACCGCAGCGCAAATTCGATTGTGTCCATAGCGGGCATCCGCGAGGCGAACGTGCTCTTGGTCGGGAACGACCGCGAACGAATGCACGAAGTAAGTCATGGTCCCGGGGGCCAGGCCGCCCAACACTGTGTCGTCCCACGATCCTTCCACCGGCTCGATCGCGTTCCACCCGATGTGGGGGACCTTGAAACCGCCGGCTTCACTCAGCCTCAACACTCTTCCCGGAATGATCCCGAGCCCGGGGTGAGTGCCAAATTCCAGGCTCTCGCGGAAGAGCATCTGCATCCCCACACAGATGCCGAAGAACGGGCGACCCGTCTTGATGAAATCGATGACCGGCTGATCGAGGTGAGAATCCGTCAGGCACCCCATGCAGTCCGCAAAAGCACCAACGCCTGGAACGACCAACCGGTCTGCCTTCCTCGCTTCGTCGGGATCTGAAGAGATGCTGGGTTCGCTTCCCGCCCGGCGGAAGGCCTTGGCCACGCTGTGGAGGTTCCCGATTCCGTAGTCGAGGATCACGACGTTCGGTGCGCTCATAGCCGCACCGGATAGCCACGATCGGCCAGGGCCTGTTTGAGGCCTCGCACCGTAAAGGTCTTGTAATGGAAGAGACTCGCGATCGCCACCGCGTCGGCGGCGGCATCCTTGTCCGCAGCCACATGCTCGACGGACCCGGCGCCGCCGCAGGCGATGACCGGAACGCGAGCTTTGGGACCCACCGCCCGGATCAGGTCAAGGTCGAAGCCCCGCCGCGTGCCTTCGCAATCGACGGAGGTGAGGAGAATCTCACCGGCTCCCAGATCGATGGCGCGGTGCACCCACTCGACGGCATCCACTCCGGTGTGCTCTCGCCCATTGTCCGTATAGGCCTCCCAGGAGCCGCCCTTTCGTTTCGCCTCGATGGACAAGACCACGGCCTGCGATCCATAGGCGCGCGATGCCTCGGTGAGAATCTCCGGCCGTCGCACCGCCTCGGTGTTGATGGCGATCTTGTCCGCCCCCGTCCTGAACATGGTGGCAAGGTCCTCGAGGCGCCTGATCCCGCCGCCTACGGTCAAGGGGACGAATATCCGAGACGCGGTTCGGGAAACCACGTCGGTCAGGTTGTTTCTTTCGTAGAGGCTGGCCACGATGTCGACGTAAATGAGTTCATCGGCGCCATCGAGGTAGTAGCGAACCGCATGCTCTTCGGGGTCGCCCATCACCCTAAGACCCTCAAGATGGATGCCCTTGACGAGGTTCGGACCTTTTATGTCCAGTCGGGGGATGATCCGAACCGGGAGTCGTCGAAGGTCTTCTGGGCTCATGGAGAAAGATCGCCGGTTTCGGCCTTGGCGCCGTTCGACACCGTTCGCAACAATCGGCGGCCGATCAGTTTACCAAGCATCGATGGGGCCAGCCCGTCGGCGGGACGGAGGCAGACGAGGTCGGACGCGGTGATCCGGTGACCCTCCGGAAGATCTCGACCCCAGTGAAGGCTCCGGCGCGCCACGGCGGCCACCGCGATCTCCGAGGGGCGAGGCTGTTTTAAGCCATCGCCCCGCGTGGCCTCGACCACTCTGATGGATCGAACCTGAGCGGCGAACTCGGCTGGCTCTGTGGACGCCTGATGGTCAGGACCCTTCATGGTCCGATCGAGGGTTATGTGCTTTTCGATGATGGCGGCGCCAAGCGCTGCGGCGGCAATGGCCACTTCAGGGGCACGGGTGTGGTCTGACCAACCGACGGGAAGCTTGAAGGCCTCTCTCATGGTCGCCATCGCTTTCAGATTGCAGTCTTCGGGAGTGGTCGGATAGCTCGAAACGCAGTGGAGCAGGGCCAGCGGTCGGCCGCGTTTGGTCAGAACCTCTATCGCTTCGCCCACCTCACTCAAAGTCGACATACCCGTGGAGAGAATGAGGGAAGGTCCAAGCCTTGACAGACTTTCGAGGAAGGGAAGGTTTGTGACTTCGCCCGACGATATCTTGAGCGCCGGAACTCCGAGATCGGTCAAGAATCTCGCGGAGTCCTCATCGAAAGGTGTCGACATGAAGCTGAGCCCCAGGTCCTCAGCCGCTTTCTTGAGTCTCGCGTGACTCTCGCGGCTCAGGCACAGGGCCCGGAGCATGGAGAGCTGGTCGGCGCCCTGGGCGCCGATGACCTGATAGGCCGCGAGCGGGGCGCGGGCCGCTACCAGGGCCTCCGGCACGAATGTCTGGAACTTCACCGCATCCACGCCGGCTCGCGCTGACGCCTCGACCAGCTTCAGGGCGAGCGCCTCATCTCCATTGTGGTTGACTCCGGCTTCCGCGATCAGGAATGCGGGGCCGTCATAGGTTGCGCGACGTCGGGCGCACTCAAAGAGCGCGTCGAGTTTTGCCTTCATTTGTCCTCAACTTTCTGCAAGGCGCGCGGCCCGTAGACCTCGTAGTCCCCAAACCAGGTCAGGCGCGTGCAACATCGGGACTGATCGATCCTCGCCCGAACGCTTCCATCTCTCCTGACCGCCGCCGATGCCACCAAGGGAGTCCCGAGCCGCTCGAGGAGCAAAGCGCCATGGTTCTCGAAAAGTGCGCGCTGCGATGGGAACTCGAGAACCCGGATTCCAAAAGCCGCCATCGCCATCGTCCCCTCGCCAATCGTCGCTCCCTCAATGATCATGGGTTCCGGGATGTTCACCCTTCCGAGGCGCTCGCGGCCGTGTTCACGGTAGGACGCCCACAAGGGCGCCATGAATCCCCTCCAATTGAAACCTCCGGACACCTGATCCAGAAACGACTTGCTGCTCAGTGCCCATAAGGCGGGCGACAGCATCGGGAGAATAGCCAGAACCACCACGAGAGGACGAGTCGGGCGAGACGCGCGCTCCCATGCCCGTTCGAGCAGCAGGGCGGCCGCCAGGATCATCACCGGGGTTAGAAGAGATCGCCAGGAAACGAACCAGCGAAAATTCTGCAGGATCAAATGAAGACGGGGGCCAGCCTGATTGAGGAAGCCGTGAGCGATGCAGATGAGCAGGGTCACTAGGGCGGCCCGAAGCTGGAGTTGGTTCAAGGCTCCTCGGGGACGCACATTCATCAAGAAGGCCAGCGCGAAGGCCAGGGCGAAGAAGAACTCGCCGGAGAGAATTCGCGGAAGCAGGAAGTCCAGGGACGGGATGCTCTTGTCCAGCGAGAGCGGCGCCTCGAAGAAAAAATATGTCAGATAGGCGAGGGCGGACTCGCCGCGGTACCAACGAGCGGCGATGTCTCCGAGCACACCGCACAACAGCGACAACACTGCAAGGGCGGCTAGAGTCCGCCGACGGTTGGCCCTTCCGGACGCATCTCCACCTCCCTCAGCGAGGGCAGCCACCAGGAGGGCGAGGGGCGCGGCGATTCCGTAGTACGGGTAGATGGCCGTCGCCACTATGAACAAGGCGAAGATCGGGATGAACGTGGGGCGCGCCTGCTCCGATTTGAGCCGTCGATAAAGCAGCCCCAGGCCGATCCAGAAGGGGACGAGCCCCGCCTCCCGGGGATAGAACGGCGCGGCCTGTAAGTAGGCGGCGATTTCGCTGTACGGACCGGTGAACTCGCCGAAAAAAGCCGGTTCGTAGTAGTCGTTGTCGATCAGCCGAACCGCGCGGCCCGCAGCTAATTCCGACGCCTGCCGGCCCAGCCACGCGTAGCCGCCGAGCCCTCCCCATAGGCCCGAGATGAGGACGGCCAGAAGCCCGGTTGAGAATCGGCCCGCTGCAATCCAAGCGAAGGCCCCGGCCGACGCCGACAAAGCCACGGGTCCCAGAAACGAAATCAGCACATAACCATCCATGGGGTGGATGGAGAGGGCCTTCGAGAAAACCGCCAGAATCAGAGGGTAGGCCGAGTACTTCCAGTTCGATGGATCGAAGGCAGCGCTCCACAGATCCGGCGTCCTCAGGAATCGTGAGGCCGCGAAGGTATAGAAAGAGCTGTCGTCGTACTCAGACGGGTACCAATCAATGGTCGTGTAGATACCTGGAATGGCGGCCAGGAAGGCGCAAACCAAGAAAGCGGATCCTCGAAACGCCCGCCCGGCCGGGGAGGCCTCCCCGGCGATGCCGCGCCTCGCCAAGCCGAGGAAGCCGCTGGCCTGGCGACGAAGCATGGGCCAGGCCGCAACGCCGGTGAGAAACGCGGGCGGATACAGGAGGGCCAGAGGAGCGCTTGGCGCGAGTACCGCGAGCACCAACATGAAGCCTGTAAACGCGAGGAATGACGGGGTCGAAAGACGCGACGCCAGCTCGAAAGCGAGCGAAAAAGCCACCAAGAGGAGGCACAGCCCGAACAAAGCGAGCGCGGAGAGCATCTCCGGCTGCTGTCTTGACCACTGCACCCATCGGGTGGCGAACTCGTCCTGGACGAAAGTGACGGTCGCACACCCGGGCATCGGGCAGACAACGAAGATGGACTGCCCGCCGGGCAGACGCATATAGCCGTAGGGTCGCTCGGTTGAGAGGTCTTCAAACCTCGGTTCCTCCGCAAGCCAGGCGGCAGGGCGCCCGTTTACGAGAAGGACGAGCGGCGGACGCGCGCCCGATCCTTCCAACCACTTTTCCGGGTAGGCGAAGCGCAGGACTCGATCGACGGGGCCAGGGAGAGCCAAGGAAGGATCGAGGCGCGCAACGGAGTCCGGAAGGCCCGCGAACAGATCAGCGGATTCTGGCCGACGCAACCTGCTTTCGAACTCGGCAACTGCGGCTTTCAAGACCCCGCCAGTGGTCAAGAGGCTCAAGGCCACGGCAGCGGTCAGGCGCGCATAGCTCACCGCTGTGGTCTTGCTTCCCGGGGGGGTCTCATCGAGACAAAGGATAAATTAGGTCAGGTCCGACGCTTGAGCCTCCGCATCCTCGCCATCACCGGACAATTCCGCCCTCTCCTGGGTGGAACGGAAGTTCAGGCCGCGCGCCTGGCACGGGAATGGGCACGCCAGGGGCACGAAGTCGAGGTCTGGACGCGGAGACTGGAGCCTGGCCATGCCGTCGAGGAGACGGAAGGAGATGCACGGGTCCGTCGCCTGGGCTGGGCCAGCCGAGCCCGGCGATGGCGAATCCGACGGCTCGAGAAAATCCATTTCTCCCTGACCCTCTTCACTCGTCTGGTGAGCCGGGCGCCCGACTTCGATGTCGTCATCGTTCACCAGGCCCTGTATCCAGCGATCGTTGCCGCTTGGGCCTCGCGGTGGACCGGAGCGCCACTTGTCGTTCGCATTGCCAGCACCGGAACCACAAGCGACTTCGGAATCTGGGGAGCCCTGACCCGCCCTGCGCTGAGCTTGCTCCGGCGGCGCGTGCAGGCACTCGTCGTAATGAACACGCAGGCCGTGAATGAGGCCGTCTCGAAAGGCTTCCAGGCTGAGCGCGTGCACCGGATTCCGAATGGACTCAACCCCGGCGACACCTCCGCGGTGAGACCGTCGGGACGCACACCGCGGGTGGCCTACCTCGGGGGGTTCCGGACTGAGAAGCGGGTCGACGTTCTGCTCCGTGCCTGGGCCTCGGCCGGAGCGCCCGGCGACCTGTTCCTCGCGGGCGACGGCCCTTTGCGCGCATCGCTCCAGGCCCTCGCCGGCCAACTCGGAATCGCCCCGGTTTTCCTGGGAAACGTGGCGGAACCAAGGCCCTGGTTGGGGGATATCGATGTCTTCGTGCTCCCGTCGGAAGCGGAGGGAATGTCGAACGCGCTCCTCGAGGCGATGGCCGAGGGATGCGCCTGTGTCGGCACGTATGTGGGAGGGAACGTCGATTGCCTCGCGCCCGAGAGCGAAGCTCCGCCGCCCGCGGGCGTGATCCTAAAAGGTTCAGCGGGGTGGCTCGTGGGCTGCGGTGATGAGAAAGCCATGGCGGACGCCCTCCGCCATCTCTGCGCGGATCCAGCACTCCGGCAAACACTGGGGCGGGAGGCGAGGCGGAAGATCGTCGCGGAGCACGCGCTCGAACACACCGCGGCAGCCTATCTGAGGATCTTCGAGCGTTTGCGGGTCAGGAGCGGTAGAGGAGACTGAAGGCCTCCCGGGGATCGGGCAGCCTTCGACGCCTGGGGGCGCTCATAACGCGGTCGTAAAGCCCGCTCACACGGCGGGCCTCGGTTCCAATGTCGGCGACCTTCAGAATGCGGATGCGGCCCGCGCGGCCAATCTCCTGCAGACGCTCACTTGTTTGGCCAGAGATCACCGTCGCCAGAGCCTCGGTCTCAAGTTCCGAGAACAGGACGCCCTCCCCCTGCTTTGCCAACTCGTGATACGCCGAAAGATCACCCAGAACGGTGGGAGTCTCGCAGGCCATGGCCTCAAAGAGCGATTGAGGAAGGCCATCTGATCGAGGCACGCTCACCACCAGGTCCGCGGCGGAATAAAGGGACGGCAGTTCCTGTCGGTCGAAGACGCCCCAGAAAGCAACGCGGTCGGTGAGCCCCAAGGAAGAGATCTGTCGCCGGAGATCGTCCTGGTAGCCCGGAAACGGGCCGGCCTCGGTCAAGGCCAGGAAGACGTTCGGATCGTTTGCGGTCAACCGTGCGAAAGCCCGAACGATCAAGTCGATGTTGTAGAGCGGCCGAAGGGCGCGCGGACTCAGAATCAGCCGGGCGGAAGAAGGCACACCAAAGCGCGCGCGCAGACGCGCTCGGCCGGCCTCGTCCCGACAAAAGACGCGCGTATCGACGCCCCAGCGGACAACTTCCGTCTTGCCTGAATAAGAGCCGAATTCGTTGACCCTCTCCTTCAGGACGTCCGACTTCGCGAGAATGAGATCCGCGTCCCGCAGAATCACTTCCGTGGCGCGACGCTCGGCCGGGCGCAGGCCTCCTTCATGCTGTTCAGCCAGCACATCTCCTCCGATCACGGTGGCGATCAGAGGATGAACGCCGCTCAGATGGGCGAGGGTACCGAGGCGTCCCCCTGCGTAGTGAAGGTGGAGGAGGTCCGGCCGGAAAGCGCGAACGGCGCCGAAGAAACGAAGGGCGGAGCGCGCGGCGCTCCACAGCCCCGTGGGCAGGGGCGTGCTTCTCACCTCGAGTGGAGTCTTCAAGACAGGTCCCACCGTGATGAATCTGACGTCGTGCCCTTCTTGGCTCATCGCCTCAGCTCGCGTCACGCCGTGCGACGTCTGTCCGTTACCGACAAAACACACGCGCAGGGGTCGCCTTCGATCCGCCACTACGCCGCCTCGGCGGTCACCCTTTCACGGGTTCGCGCCAGCCACACGCAGGTTGAGAGCAGTCGGACGAGACCAGGGGTTCTCGACAAGGCATGATCGTCCAGGGAGCAAAGTGCCTTGAGCGCGCCCCGCCGGACCCTTCCTCCCAGATCGCGACTGTCCTCAAGAAGACTTCTGACGAACTCGCCGCTCTCCGCGAGGAAACGGGTCTCCGGCGTGGGAAACCCGAGCTTGTCTTTCCGCCAGCAGACCTCGGAAGGCAGCAGGCTGGCCATGGCGTCGCGCAGGAGGTGCTTCGTATATCCGTTCTTGATGAGGGTCGTGGCGGGCAGGGCCATGGCCGCTTCGACCAGACGGTAGTCCAGGAAAGGAAGCCGCGCTTCTATGCCGAAGGCCATCGAACTGCGGTCCTCGTATCGAAGGAGCGCAGGAATGCTTGTGAGTGTGAGGTCGCGATGCCGCTCTCGTTGCAGGGATGAAGACGGCAGGTGACGAACACTGCGCACGTGAGCGCGGGTCGCGAACTCCGGGACCAAGAAAGACGCGTCGAGGGACGCGTGGGTCCGGAAGCGGCGACGGCTCCAGCGGACGACTCCTTCGGGCCACGACACCGAGTGATAGAACGCGAGGGCCGCGAGGAACGGCAGGGGACGGCCCGTCACTCTGTTCAGTTCGCGTGCTTCCCGAAAGGCCGGGGCGAAGACCATCACTCGCAACTGCCCCGCCAGAAAGGGTCCAAACTGGTAGTGATATCCGGCCGGGCCTTCGTCGGCCCCCTGCCCGTCGAGAAGGCCC
>CAZBTT010000027.1:0-19601 GCA_964494295.1 uncultured Acidobacteriota bacterium | reverse complement strand
CGGACCTCATTCTCGAAATCCAGCACGGTCATGCCCCGGGCCTGGAGAAGCCGAGTCAGGGTCGCGGAGCCCACGAAGCGCCCCTCGCTTTGCAGCTGCGGGTCTTCCGTAATGGCCTTCACGACCGTCGCGTCGTCGATCTGAAAGCCGAGACGCTCCGCCTCGAGGGCCTCGAGCCGGGCGCGCACCATCGAAGACAGCACCTGCTGGCGCAGACCCATTCGCTCGAGCATCGCTTCATCGACCTGCCCCTGGTTCATCTCCAGAAACTGACGTCTTTGCCTCAGATACTGGCGCTGGAACTCGGCCGCCTGTATGGGCTCACCACCCACGGTGGCGACGGTTGAGTTGGCCAGGCTGGTGGCGGGATCGAGGTTCGGGATGTAGAGGATCACGAACGCGAGGATCACCACCCACAGGAATACGAAGAACCAGCGCCGGTGACGCCGCAGGAATGCGAGGGCCATCGTTGAGTCAACTCCAGATCTCGAAGGGGCGGAAGGCAGGCAGAAGGCGGAAAGCCAGGAGCCCGGGTCGCGCCGAGGGTAAAGAGCGTCGAGTATACTTCGGCCTTCCGTTTCCTTCGCTTTTGGCCAAACGGGGCCTCTTGTCGCGATGTCGAAAGGACTTCTCAGTGTCCAACGTAAACGCGCCTCTGGGCGCGGGAGAACGCCGACTCAGGGTATCCCGCTTACTCATCGCCTTCCTCCTCGTGGCGGTAGTGCTCCTGGGGGGCTACCTCCTCCTGCGTGAACCTGGAGCGACGGCGCCTTCCTCCGATGATGCGCCAAAGGACGTGGCCGCCCTCTTTGAGTCTGTACAGGGCAACGTGAAGACCCGTGGCGTAGGGGGGCTCGAATGGAAGACTGCGGACGCCAGAACCGCGCTCCGCAAGAGTGACCTCGTGCGAACGTACCCCTCCTCCTCGGCGGAGATCAAATTCTTCGACGAGACGCGCGTCACGGTGAGACCGGACAGCCTCATCACTATTGAAGAAACTTCTCGAGACCCAAACTCCACATCCTCGAAAGTCGCGTGGAAGGTGACTTCGGGCGAGATCAATTATGAAACCGCGCAGAAGGGTCCCGGGTCCACAGAAGCGGTCACACCGACTTTCCGGCTGGCCCTCGAGAGCAACTCTGCCGGAACCATGAGAGTGGGCGAAGGCGGCCTGACCGCAGTCGCTCAACTCGCGGGCGCGGCCAACCTGGAGACGAAGACCGGAGAAAAAATCCGGCTGACCGCCAACGAAGGAATTCGCGTCGACGCCTCGGGCAAGGCGGGGGCCAAGCAGGTCCTTCCCAATGCGCCAACCGCCGAATCCCCGGGCGGTTCAGGCCTTCTGACCCTTGCGGAGGGCGCGCCGGTGGTCTTGTCCTGGTCCCCTTCCGCCGGGGCATCGGCGTATCGCCTGGTGGTGGAGGGCCGGAATGGCGATACAGCGCCGGGAGTCGTCCTTGACCGCGACACCATCAAGGAGACCTCGGCGATCGTGCCTGCGATCACCGTGGGTGATTTCTCGTTCCGGGTTGCCGGCCTCACCAAAGACGGGGTGCAGGGCAAGTTCTCCAGTCCGGTTTCGTTCAAGGTAGCGCGAACCGCTCCGGTTCGAACCGAAGCCGCCGCACCCGCCCCGTTGCTGATCATCCAATCTTTCGAAGCGAGAGACAATGTCCTCCGACTGGCGGGCAAAACGGAGCCGGGCGCGCGCCTCACCGTAAACGGTGATCCCGTCAACGTGCAGGCCGACGGCTCCTTCAGCGAGTTCGTTACGCTGGCCCGCAAGCAGGGCGAGCAGCGGGTGGTGATCCGTTCGACCTCGCGGTCCGGGGGCGTCGCAGAGGAAACGCGGTCCCTCTCCCCGGGTCAGTAGACGGCGAGCCAGCAATGACGCCGCGGGGGATCGAACGGCCGGGCGCCGTGACGGCGGACGAGGCGCTCTCGATCCATGCTCTGGAGCCGAATGCGATCGCCGCCGGAACCCGCGCCGCCTGTCTGCGGATTCTCGGCCCCTGTCATACCCGCATTTTCGGCTTTGCCGACAAAGGCCAGGAACATGTCTCGGCGTTCGGTGAAGAGGGCGAAACCAAGACGTACCCCGCTCCGGTCCTCGCGACCGCGGGCGTTTGGGGCGCCGACGTCCGGCCGCTCGATGCGGCCGACGTGGAGAGTCGCGGACCGTGGTGTGCTCTCCTGCCCCTTCACTCGGCGGACGAGACCGTCGGGTTCTTGCAGGTCGTGGCCGAACACACGCTCGATGGCAGGAAACTGGAGGCGGTTGTGCGATCGCTCTCGGTCGCGGTGCGAAACGGGCAGATCTTCGAAAAGACCAAGCAGTTGACGTTCACCGACGATCTCACGGCCCTGTATAACGCCCGCTTCATGTCTTTGTACCTCGAGCGAGAGCTCAAACGGTGTCGACGAACCCGGTCTCCCCTGTCGCTGCTCTTCATGGATCTCGATGGTTTCAAAGCCATCAACGACACCCACGGACATCTGGCCGGGTCTCGAACCCTCGTCGAGGTCGGAGCCGTTCTCGAGAAAACCGTGCGCGATGCCGATGTGTTGATTCGTTATGGCGGCGACGAGTTCGTGATCCTGTTTCCCGAGACGCCTCTCTCCGGCGGTTTGATCATCGCCGAACGCCTGCGGGTGGTGATCGGGGCCACAAAGTTCCTCGAATCGCAGCAGATCGACGCCCGGGTTTCGGCGTCAATAGGACTTGCAGCGTATCCTGAAACCGCCGACGATGTTCGCGGCCTGATCGCCAGCGCGGATCGCGCAATGTACGAGGCCAAGGCACTCGGAAAGAACCGCGTGGTGACCGCCCCTCCCTTCCGCCCGTCTGAATCCATCCCTTGACGCCCCTCTCATTGAGTCTGCTCCGATCCCTCCTCAACTTCAGCTACTTCTCGAACGATCTCGCGATCGATCTGGGCACGGCGAACACGCTCGTCTTCGTGAAGTCGAAGGGGACGGTTGTCTCGGAGCCCTCGATCGTGGCCGTGAATGTCCGAACGGGGCGCGTGGAAGCGGTGGGTCATGATGCGAAAGAGATGCTCGGCCGGACCCCCGGCGGTATCGTCGCCATCCGTCCGATGAAAGACGGCGTCATCGCCGACTTCGAAATCACGGAGAAGATGCTGTCTCACTTCATCCGGAAAGCGCACAACCGGAACGCCTTCGTGCGGCCCCGCATCATCATCGGCATCCCCTCCGAAGTCACCCAGGTCGAGAAACGCGCCGTGCGGGACTCCGCACTCAAGGCCAAGGCGTCGGAGGTCTATCTCGTTGATCAAGCGATGGCCGCGGCGATCGGCGCCGGCCTTCCCATCACCGAACCTTCCGGGAACATGGTGGTCGACATCGGCGGGGGCACCACCGACGTAGCCGTGATCTCTCTGGCGGGAATCGTGTACTCGAAATCCGTCCGGGTTGCGGGCAACGAGCTGGACGAAGCCATCATTCAGTACATCAAACGCAAGTACAACCTGCTCATCGGAGAGCGCACCGCCGAGCAGGTAAAGCTCGAAATCGGGAGCGCCTTCCCGCTCGAACAACCGCTCTCGATGGAAATCAAGGGCCGCGACCTGATCGAAGGCATCCCCAAGACGCTCACCGTGACCGACGGAGAGATCCGTGAGGCCATGAGCGAGCCCGTGAGCGTCGTGGTGAACGCGGTCCGCGTGGCCCTGGAGCGCACACCACCCGAGCTCTCGGCGGACATTGTCGATCGTGGAATCGTGCTCACCGGGGGCGGCAGTCTCCTCCGGGGCCTGGACAAGCTTCTGCGCGAGGAAACCGGCCTCCCGGTCATGGTCGCGGAGAACCCTTTGAGCTGCGTCGTGCTCGGGACCGGACGGATGCTCACGGATTTCGATCTCCTTCGCAAGATCAGCATCGAGTAGGAATCAGAGGAACCGTGCCGGGGACCCCTTCGTCTTTGGATCGCGCCCCCTAGTCACGGCGAAGCGGCATGGACGCCCTGGTCGCGCGTGCAAAGAATGACACTCCGCCCCTGCGCCGCTCGTGGATGTGGCTGCTCGCTTTTGTCATCTTTCATCTGGTGGCGATTTCCCGACAGGTCGATGTGGATGGCCTCTCCATGTTCGAAAGAACCGTGCTCTCGGTTTTCTCCCCGATTCAGAATTCGACGGCCGCCCTCGCCGACGGCATGATGGGCGCCTGGCGTTCCTTTGTGGACCTGCGCTCGGTCGGCGAAGAGAACGATCGACTGAAAGACCGGCTGCGGGTCGCCGAGATGCAGCTCCTCTCGCAGCGCGCCTCGATCGAAGAGAACGCGCGCTTGCGGGTCCTGCTCGACCTGAAGCCGCGGTTGCCGATGCCGACTCTCCTCGCGGATGTCGTGGCCCGGAACGCGTCGCCGTGGTTCAAGACGCTTTCGATCGATCGGGGGTCCGCGCACGGCGTGGTCGAGGGCGCCACGGTGCTGTCGCCTTCGGGAGTTCTCGGGCGCGTGATCACGGTCTCCGCCAATTCGGCCACGGTTCAACTTCTCGTTGACCGGGACAGCGGCGCCGCGGTTCTCACCGAGCGGGGCCGGGTCGACGGCATCGTGTCGGGTTTTCAGGACGACGCGGATGGGTCTCCGCTTCTTCTCATGAAGTACGTTCCGAGCCTGGCCGTGGTGACGCCCGGCGAAGTGGTGGTCACGTCGGGGCTCGACCAGCTCTTCGAGAAGGGTCTCGTGGTCGGCACAGTCCTGAGAGTGGCAGAACCGGTGGGTCTTTTCAAAGATGTCTGGGTGAGACCGTCGGCTTCGCCTGCGTTCGCGGAGCAGGTCTTCGTTTCTTTATCACCGCGAGAGAAGGGAACGGTACCCCTTCCGTGAAGGACAATCTCATCGCCCTGGGCCTCCTGCTCTTCGCCCTTCTTCTGCAAGGAGCGCTGAGCCTCTTCATCCCGATCAGCGCCTACGTCGATCTGCCGTTGGTGGTCGCAACCTGGTTCGCGCTTTCTCGAGGTGAGCTCCACGGAATGGTGGGCGCCTCTCTCTCCGGCTGGCTCTCGGAAGCGCTCTTCGGCCGAGGGATCCGTGGGGTTTCGGGCCTCATCCGTCTGGTGCTCGGCTTCGCGCTCGGGCTTCTCGGATCGCGGTTCCTGATAACCGGCGCTCTGCCGCGCTTCTTCCTGCTCCTCACCGTCACCGTGATCGACACCCGTGCCTACGAATGGATCGCCCCCGCATTCGGGATGTCCCCAGTTCAATATTCTCCGGGGGCGATGACCATCAGGGGTACCATCAACGCGGCGGTGGGTCTGGTGCTCTTCGCTTTATTCGAACGACGACAGGCGAGGCCGGCATGAAGATCTATGAAGACCTGCGCTCGGCGCAAAGCCGCCTGGACGGCCTTCAAAACGGCCTGTTGGCGCTGGTGGCGCTGCTGCTGCTTCAGTTCTGGCTGCTTCAAGGCGTGAACTCGAAGCGCTACCTCGAGCTGGCCGAGAACAATCGAATCCGGACCCTCAGCATCGCGGCCCCTCGCGGAATGCTGACCGATCGCAATGGACGCATCCTGGCCGAGAACAAGCCGGCCTTCAAAATCGTGGTCACGGTGGGGCCGGGCGGGTCAAGCGAGAAGATATCGCAAGCGCTGGCGCCCCTCCTCAAGCTGGACGCCGCGGAGATTCTCCAGAAACTGAGCCGCCCGCGCGCCGCCTACCAACCCGTCACGATCAAGGCCAAGGCGACGTTCGAGGATGTAGCGGCCGTCGAGTCGCGCCGGCTCGAGATCCCGGAGGCGAGCGTCGAGGTTGTGCCGATGCGTTCCTATCCGCATGCGCGCAGCGCGTCCCATGTGGTCGGGCGGGTGGGCGAGGTGACCGACCGCCAGTTGAAGCAGCCCGCGTTCGCGGACTTCGAGCCCGGCCGCGTGGTTGGGCAGTCGGGCCTCGAAGCCCTCTACAACGAGGATCTCACGGGCGCGGATGGACTCAGACGAATGGTCGTGAACAGTCGGGGGATCGAGATCGAGCTTGCGGAAGACCAGCCGGCGCGACCCGGTGGCGCCGTCGAACTCACTCTGTCGGCGGATCTGCAGACCGCGATGGAGGCAGCGTTTCGGGACCGTGCGGGAAGTGCGGTGGCCCTCGATCCCATGACCGGAGAAATTCTTGGTCTTGTGTCCTCACCCGGCTTCGATCCGAACAACTTCACCTCGGGCATCGAACGATCGGTCTGGGAGGGTCTCACCCGCGACCCCAAGACGCCGCTTCTTAACCGCGCGATCCAGGGCCAGTACGCACCGGGCAGTCTCTTCAAAGTGGTGGTGGCCGCGGCGGGTCTCGAAGAGGGACTCATCACTCCGGACTCGACGACCTTCTGCCCCGGTCAGGCTTCGATCTACGGACATGTTTTCAAGTGCAACAAGCCCGGGGGCCACGGCTACGTCTCCCTCGGCCGCGCCCTCGGTGAGTCATGCAACGTGTACTTCTACCTGCTCGGGGCGAGACTCGAGATCGAGCGCCTCGCCGCCTACGCGCGAAAGTTCGGCCTGGGCTCGGTGAGTGCCGTCGATCTCCCCAGCGAAGCCACCGGCCTGATTCCGGACCCAGCCTGGAAAGAAAGGCTGTTCAAGGCGCCCTGGTATCAGGGCGAGACGATCTCCGTGTCGATTGGACAGGGCCAGGTCCTTGCCACCCCGCTCCAGATGGCGAGGATGATGGCCGTGATCGCGAATGGCGGACGGTTGGTGCAACCCCATATCGTGCGGTTGGTCTCGGGACGGCCCGTCGCCTACGCCGCACCGAAGTCGCTCGGGTTCAAGCCCTCCACCATCGCCGCGATCCGACGTGGTCTTTTCATGGCCGTGAACTCGGGTGGTTCGGCCGGACGCGCGCGAATCGCCGGCCTCGACGTGGCGGGCAAGACCGGATCGGCACAGGTGGTGTCATCGGCGAAACTGACGAAGGGAATCGAGTCGATTCAACCCCATGCCTGGTTTTCCGGGTTCGCGCCGCTCGACAGTCCACGCATGGTGATCGCCGTCCTGGTCGACAATGGCGGTAGCGGCGGAGGCGCGGCAGCCCCGGTGGCCCGCGAGATCCTCGAGAGATTTTTTGGCCTGGGCGTTCCCACCCCGCCCCTCAAGCAGGTTTCGCCGTAGTGTTGCGACGTTTCTTCCAGGGGCTCGACTACCCGCTGCTGGGGCTGACTCTTCTGGTGAGCGGCCTGGGGGTCGCCATGATCGCGAGCGCCACGCAGGGCACCCGGCTCGAGGGCCTGTGGATGGGCCAGCTAGGTGCGATCGGCATCGGCCTGGTGCTCCTGCTGATCGTGGCCGCCACCGACTACCACCGTCTGTCCGATCGAGCACCGCTTCTCCTGGGCATCACGCTCGTCGTCCTCATAGCCACCCTCCTGATGGCGCCGCGAATCGCGGGAACGAAGCGGTGGCTGAGCCTCGGACCGGTTCAGTTCCAGCCCTCCGAGTTCGCGAAGATCATCGGAGCGCTGATCATCGCGAAACTCTTCTCCGAAATGAAGAAGGACTCGCTCGGTCTGTCGGATCTGCTCGCACCCGCCTCGGTCACCGCGGTTCTCGCCCTCACCATCGCCGCCGCCCCCGACCTTGGAACCGCGGTTTCTCTGCTCCCGATGTTCTTCGTGGGCGCATTTCTCGCGGGCCTCCGGTACAAATCGATCATCGCGCTGAGCGGTTTCCTGCTGATCTTCGGTCTCGTCTCGTGGGAATTCCTTCTTCGCGACTATCAGAAAGCTCGCATCTATTCGTTCCTCGATCCCGATCTGGACCCGCGCGGGTCCGGTTATCAGAAGAAGCAGTCTCAGATTGCCGTGGGGTCGGGAGGGCTCACCGGGAAGGGCTACGGCCTGGGTTCCCAGACCCAGCTCGGATATCTGCCCGCGCGGCAGACCGACTTCATCTTCTCGGTTCTCGCCGAGGAGTTCGGTTTCGTAGGGGTGGTGGCGACCCTCGGCCTCTATCTGGCTCTGCTCTGGAGGTGTCTCGACATCGCCCGACTGGCCCGGGACCGGCTGGGCGCCATTCTCGTCGCCTGTCTCACCGCGACACTCACGTTCCAGGTTGTTTACAATGTCGGGATGGTGGCGGGTCTTCTCCCCGTCAAGGGCCTGCCCCTGCCGCTGATGAGCGCCGGTCGTTCTTCGGTGCTCGCGACATTTATTTCGATCGGCCTGATCCTCAGCGTCAGGATGCGCCGATTCGCCAATTGACGGGCCCAACATCGAGTTTTTGTTAAATGAAACCCTTCTCCCTGTCGTCCATGCGCAGCGCATGAGACGAGAACTTGTCGTCACTTCATCTCCCAAGGAAACCCGCGTAGCCCTCCTCGAAGACTCCCAGGTCGCGGAGTTCTTCATCGAACGTTCCGAACACGCGTCCACCGCGGGCAACATCTACAAGGGTCGGGTGAGCCGCGTCCTGCCCGGGATGGGTTCGGCCTTCGTCGACATCGGCCTCGAGCGCGACGCTTTCATGCACGCCGAGGACGTGTTCGAGGATCTCCCTGAGAATCTGCTCGAAGAAGAGGAACGCGGCGCCAAGGCCGCCCCCATCGAGGATCTGGTCAGTCCGGGCCAGGACATCGTCGTCCAGGTGGTGAAGGAAGCGCTCGGCACCAAGGGTGCGCGGATCACCGCCCACATTTCGCTTCCCGGCCGTTTCATGGTCTTCCTTCCGACCGTGGAGCATGTCGGAGTCTCGCGGCGCGTCCAGGATGATGACGAACGAAAGCGCCTGAAGAGTTTCCTCAAGGGCATACGCCGTGAAAACGGCGGGGGCGGGTTCATCGGACGCACCGCCGCCCTGGGGAGGGAGGTCGTCGATCTCGAGCGTGACGCGCGCAATCTCATTCGCACCTGGGATGAAGTTCGCGGCGTGGCGTCGCGGGGCAAGGCGCCCATGCTTCTCTACAAGGAACCCTCGCTCGTTGAACGCCTGTTGCGCGACCTGCTTGGCAAGGATGTCGCGGGCGTGCACGTGGACGATCCGGAACTTCACAAGAAGGTCTACAACTTCCTCGACCGCGTGGATCCCGAACTGCTTTCGAAGGTGCGCCTGGTCAATCGCCCCGGCCATATCTTCGATGACTTCGGGATCAATGCCGAGCTGGAGCGCGCCCTCAAGACGCGTGTCCCTCTCGAGTCCGGTGGGTCGATCGTCATCGAGGAGACCGAGGCCCTCGTCGCCATCGACGTGAACACCGGCCGCTTCGTGGGCAAGAGCGACCACGAAGAGACGATCGTCAAGAACAACATCGAGGCGGCCCGGGAGATCGCGCGCCAGCTTCGGCTGCGCGACCTCGGGGGCATCATCGTTCTCGACCTCATCGACATGAAGGACCGGAAGAACCGCAAGAAGGTCCTGGCGGTCCTCGACGGTGAGCTTCGGAGGGATCGAGCAACCAGCCGGGTCCTCTCGGTGAGCGAGTTCGGCCTCGTGATCCTGACGCGAAAGCGCGTGCGCGAGTCGCTGAGCAAGACGCTCTGCGAAACCTGCCCGGAATGTGGAGGGGTCGGGCGCGTCAAGAGCGTGCCCACCATCCTGACCGAGATCTACGACGAGATCCGGAAACTGCCCTCGGAGCTCAAGGCGCAGAAGCTCACACTGCGTGCCGCGCCCGCCGTCGCGGAAGTGCTCCTCGAGGAGCGCGACAGTGGTTTCCTCTCGGCAATATCGAGTTTGCTGTCGGAACCCCTCGGCGTGGAAGCTGATCCTTTGCTGAGTCAGGAGCAGTTCGACATCCTCACCGGGCCGCCGACGGTCTAATTGAGTCAAGGGGGGCCAGACACGGACCCGGCCCCCCTTGAAAACCCCCTGGCCTTCGACCGGCGAG
This sequence comes from uncultured Acidobacteriota bacterium, assembly GCA_964494295.1. Taxonomy (GTDB): domain Bacteria; phylum Acidobacteriota; class Vicinamibacteria; order Fen-336; family JAGNNV01; genus JAGNNV01. Next base: position 9,764 of record CAZBTT010000027.1, on the reverse strand, counting down.
GCGTCGGCCCTCTTGAGATCCCCCGGGCCTACGCTCGGCGAGTCTTCTCTACTGCTCGTTTCGCGCGAGTCAATCGCGCGCTCTCCAATGGGTGTCGCCGAGGCTGCGGCCTCGGCCGCCAAGCGTCCAGAAGTTCGTTTTCGTTGATCAGGTGGCCTGGTTCGATGACGCCCTTCTTGAATCGCACGCCTTCGCGCTTCAGCCGGCTCGTCTGCAGGGCTCCTCGCCGATCGGGCAGCAGGATCAGGCCGCCGGCGCCCACCACGCGGTGCCAGGGGGTGTCGTCACCTGCTTTGAGGGAGGCGAGGATCCACGACACGGTTCGCGCGCCGCCGATCGGGCGACCGGCCACGACCGCGGCGCGCGCGATAGTCCCGTAGGTAGCGGCTCGTCCACAGGGAATTCTGCGGACGAAACCACGGACGATCGCTCCGACGCTTTCGTCCGGCTCGAACATCGAGGGAAAGGGGCGCGGTCCTGCCTAGCGCCGATCCGGAGTTGGCGTAGGCCGGGGCGGCGCCGCGGGAACGGTGATGCGTTCAGGCGCCGCGGATCCGGACGTCGAGAACTCATCATCGGTCGCGACAGGCTTCGGCGCCGGTTTGGCCCGGCGACCGATCGTCGTGGGGGCCTCGCGCACATAGACGGTGTACACCGCGTTCTTCTTGAGATCCGCGATGTAATCGCCGTAGACCTTTTCGAACCTGACCCGCGAGAGTTCCTCCTGCAGGCGCTCCTTCACCTGATCGAACGCGGTCACCTCGTCGGCAAGGCGTTCCTGCACCTTGAGAATCCAGTATGTGCCGTCAACCGCCACGGGTGCCGAGACCTCTCCAGGTCTCAGGGATGCGATCGCCGAGGAAAGGGCGGGGTTCAAGTCCTCGGGCTCGACCCGACCCAGGTCTCCGCCGACCGGGCGACTGGCGCTGGTCGAGTGCTCGCGGGCGAGGGTCTCGAAATCCTCGCCCTTCCTGATCCGTTCCACCAGGGCCTTCGCGGACTCCTGGGCGCCATCCCCTTTGACCACGATCTCCATGAGGTGAACCGTGGCCTTGCGGGTGAAATCGGAGGCCTTGCGACGTTCGTACTCGGCGCGGAGATCAGCTTCGCTGACCTGTGCCTTGGGGTCGACTTCCCGTGAGCGCACCTGCCGGACCACCACCGAACGTTCGATATTCCTCCGAAGAGCGTCGAGGGTCAGGCCTTCGCGCTTGAGCTGGGCCATGAAGTCGGCCTCGTTCGTGATGTTCTGTTCCTTCTTGATGTCGTCGATGACCTGATCGAGGTACTCCGCGCGCAGCTTCATCCCAAGGGAAGCGGCGCGATCGACGAGAAGCAGCTCCTCCATGGCCTCCTCGAGGAGACGGGCGTTGTTCTGACGCAGGAAGGCCTCGATCTCGCCTTCGGGAACCCGGGCCGCCTGAACCGCCGCCATCTGCCGCGCCTCGAATTCGGAAAGGGTCACGATCTGTCCATTGACCCGCGCGATGACGCGTTCGATCACGTCGCCCCGAACCACGACGGTGGCGCCGAGTGCCGCCGCCAGAAAGACGCTAACGAGCCGTAACTGCTTCATAGTTCACCTGTGCCTGAGAGATCAGTCCGTCGATCAGTTGCTTCATCCTGAGCCGCGCCTTCGCTTCCAGGATCCTCGACTCGATGTCCGCGCGCGCGTCCTCAAAAGAGCGAGTGGTGGGGCTTGTCCGGGCCTCCAGCCGGAGGACATGGTAACCGAAGGAGGTGGTTACTATCCCGGAGATCTGACCCGCCTTGAGGCCAAAGGCCACCTGTTCGATCTCGGGCGGCAACTCTCCGCGCCGGAACGACCCGAGCCGGCCACCCCCGGCCGCCTGGGGAGAACGAGACCGGGTCCGCGCCAGGAGTTCGAATGCGTTGCGGTCGGAGGCGAGGATGCGTACGACGTCGCGGGCCTCCTGCATGGTGGAAAGCAGGATCTCCCGGATCGTTACCGATTCTTCAACGAGCGCCAACTCCGGATGCGCCTCGTGGTGCGCCCTGGCCTCGGCCTCGGTGACGGTTCCCGGCTTGAGCGCTGAGGCCAACCACCTTTCGGCCTCGGCGCGATCCTCCCCTACCTCCTTGTGCCCGTGCCGCACGGCGGCGATCGAGACCACCCTTTCTTCAACGAATCGGCCGAAGGCCGATGCGCGCATCACCGGATCGGAGGTGTCGGTGCCGCTCGTCGCGAGCGGCTCCAATTCCTTCAGAAAAGCGCTGCGACGAATATCCACGCCTTCGAAGCGAATCACAACCGGATCGTAGGGGGCCCGACAGCCGACCAGGCACAGCGCCGCCCCGAGGACGGAGACGGCGACACGGTTCTTGCGCAGGTTTCCACTGATCAGCTGGATCACGATGTTTCGATTTTCGCCTGTCGGAGGCGTTCGAGCGCGGCTCGCGTCGTATCGAGGGGCGCTCCGGGCGGCAGGGGCACAGACAGCGTCTTGCCCGCCGAACCGACCTTGGCCCCCGCCCAGGACGCCACAAGTGCCGCAAGCCTCGCGGGGTCAATGGGCGGCGCGTCGGCGAAGAAGAGGTCGAGCCGGGAACCGGCGCGGTCGACCCGCTGTATGCCGAGTTCCTCGGCGCGAACGCGCAGCCGTGAATAGGTGATGAGGTCGATCGCCTCCTGCGGAAGCGGGCCGAAACGATCGCGCAGGTCGGCCTCGATCGCCTCGATGTCCTCCTCTCTTACCGCGTCGGCCGCCCGCTTGTAGATCAGGATACGGTCGCGGGCCTCGGCGATATAGCTCGTGCGAAGACGCAGATCGATTCTCAGATTGAGGACGGTTCGCTCTGGAACGTTCGTTTCTCCACCCTCCTGCATGTCGCGAACCGCATCACTGAGGAGCTTGAGATAGAGATCGAGACCGACGGCGAGGATATGCCCGCTCTGCTCACCTCCGAGGAGATTCCCGGCCCCGCGCATTTCGAGGTCGAGCGCGGCGAGCCGGAAACCGGAACCGAGATCCGAAAACTCCCGTATCGCGGCGAGACGACGCTGCGCGACCTCGGAGAGGACGCGACCCGGAGGGACCATCAGGTACGCGAAGGCCGGCCGGTCCGAACGGCCGACCCGGCCTCGAAGCTGATAGAGCTGGGCGAGACCAAATCGATCGGCGCGGTGCACGATGAGGGTGTTGGCTTTGGGAACGTCGAGGCCGTTTTCCACGATCGTGGTCGCGACGAGGACGTCCGCCCGGCCCTCGACTAAGGCCAGCATCTCCTTCTCCAGTTCGCTCTCGGGCATTCTTCCCTGGCCGACCACCACCCGAGCTTCGGGCACTAGTTCTTTGATCATGCTCGCAAGCGAATAGATCGATTCGACGCGATTGTGAACAACGTAGACCTGGCCGTCGCGCTCCATCTCGTGTCGGATCGCGGTCGCGATCAGGTCTTTCGAGAACTTCACCACCATGGTTTGAATAGCGAGTCGGTCGCGGGGAGGAGTTTCGATCACCGACATGTCGCGCAGGCCGGAAAGCCCCATCTGAAGCGTCCTCGGAATCGGCGTGGCCGACAGAGTCAGAGTGTCGATCGTGGTCTTCTTCTGCTTGAGCCTTTCCTTGGCGGCCACGCCGAAGCGCTGCTCTTCGTCCACGATCACGAGACCGAGATCCTTGAACTCGGCTTCCTTCGCGAGGACGCGGTGGGTGCCGATGACGATGTCGACCTTGCCCTCGGCGGCTCGTTGGAGAACATCCTTGTTCTCTTTGGGCGAGCGGAGGCGGGACACCATTTCGGTGGTCACCGGGAACGGGGCAAAGCGGCGTCTGAATGTCTGCAGGTGCTGAAGCGCAAGGATAGTGGTGGGGGCGAGGACCACGACCTGCTTGGAGTCGGCGACCGCGCGCATCGCGGCCCGCATAGCGACCTCGGTTTTTCCATAGCCCACGTCCCCGCAGACCAGCCGGTCCAGGGGCGTGGGCGAGGACATGTCGGCGAACACGTCGTCGATCGCCTTCTTCTGGTCCGGCGTCTCTTCGTATTCGAACGCGTTCTCGAATTCGGACATCCAGGGGGACATCGGAGAGAAGGCGTGGCCCATGCGGGTCTTACGTTCCGCGTGGACCTTCAAGAGCTCGGCCGCCATGTCCCGCATCGCCTTCTTGACCCGGGACTTGGTCTTGGTCCATCCGGTGCCGCCCAGTTTGTCGAGCGATGGATTGGAGCTTTCGGCCGCGCGGTGCTTCTGTATCCGGTGAAAGGACTCGACGGGTACCCGAAGCAGATCGCCGCCCTGGTAGCTCACCACCATGAACTCGGCATCGGACCCGAGGACGTGCAGGCTTTCAAGGCCGACGAAGCGGCCGATGCCGTGATCCTCATGGACCACGTAGTCGCCGGGTTTGAGATCTCGAAAGTCCGAGAGGAAGGACCGGACGACATTCCGGCGCTTGTGAACGTGGACCTCTTCGGGGAACACGTCGCCGTCGGCGAGGAGACGCAGCCCGCCCACGGAGAACTCAACGCCGCGAGAAAGATGGCCCGCGCCGACCTCGACGCTCGCGTCCTCGCCCGTGGCGATGCCGCCTTCGAACAGCGTCTCGCTCAGCCGCTGCGCGCGACCGGGCGTCCCGAGGAGGATGAACGTCTTGCCGGTGGAAGCCTTGAGGTCTTCACGAAGCTGCTTGAGATCGCCACGGTATTGCTGTGCGGGCCGGGAGGCGATGTGTATCGACTCGCCCACGGGTGCGATCTCGTGGAGATCCGTCCGCTCCGCGCGGGCGAGGTAGGACCGAACGATCTCGGGGTCGACGAACGTCTCGAAGGACTTCCGGGTCTGCGGATCATCGGGATCAAGATCCGCGTGAAGCACGGTCTTGACGTGCAGAGCCCGCTCCATCTCGGCGCGCACCGCGTCGGGATCGATGACCACGAGCCAATGGGGCGGGAGGATTTCGGGAATTGCGAGTCGCGTGCCGCCTGCGGGAACGCCAAACGGGAGGAGCGTCACCTCATCGACTTCGTGACGCCTCCTCTGGGTCGCGGGGTCGAACTCGCGGAGGCTGTCGATTCGATCGCCGAAGAATTCGATGCGGAGCGGCCAGAGCCGCCCAGGCGGAAAGACGTCGACGATGCCTCCCCGGCGCGCGAAAGCGCCCGCCTCGACCACGGGATCTTCGCGACGGTAGCCCGCGCCATCGAGGTGGTCGAGAAGCATGTCGACGAGCAGCTCCTCGCCGACCCGCACGCTCAGCCGCTTTTGGTCAATCACGTCCGGCGCGGGAACGGAGTGGGCGAGAGCGGGCGCCGAGAGAAGAACGGCGCGGACCGTTCCGTCGTGAAGCGCGAGCGTGGATTGTGTTCGTTCGTGGTCCTCAGGAGTCGGACCCACCCCCTTGAGCAGCGGCGGAACATCGCGGAATGTGGCCAGGGTTCCGGGCACTCCGAGCCACGGGATCAGGGTTTCGGCGTCCCCCGCCAGCGTCTCGATGTCCTTCTCGTGCGCCGCCACAAACACGAGCAGGCGGTTCGTGCCGGTCAGCGGGACCAGTAGGCGCGCCGGGCCGAACAGTCCGGTGACCTGGGTGGTCCGGCCCTCCTCGATCGCTCTTTGCAGGGCCTCGAACCCGGGCTCCCGGGCCAGAAACGACGCCGGGGTTTTCACTGCGGAGCGGCGGCCCCGCTCTCGGCTTTCCTGATCAGGGCGGAGGTGGACTTTTCAGGAACCAGTTCGACGCGGATCACTCGGCCGCCCAGGGCCTCGACCTCCTGACGGCCCACGATCTGGTCGAGCGCCCAGTCGGCGCCCTTCACCAGCACATCGGGACGGAGAGCCTTGATCGTTTCGAGGGGCGTGTCCTCGTCGTAGATGACGACGCGGTCCACCCCCTCGAGGGCCAGCAATGCTTCCGCCCTCTCGTGTTCGCTGATCACCGGCCGCGTTTCGCCCTTGAGCCGTTTCACCGAGGCATCGGAATTGATCCCGACCACGAGCACGTCGCCCTCGGCCCGGGCCTGCTCAAGCAGACGAATGTGGCCGGCGTGGAGGATGTCGAAGCAACCGTTCGTGAAGACGACCTGTTGCCCGAGGGCCCGGAAACTCGCGCGATCATTTTGAAGCGACGCCCGCGTCTCGGCATGACGCCGCCGGCCGAGGCGCTCCGCCGGCCGCAGTTCGAGCTCCGCACGTTCGGGCGGCGGGTCCATCAGAAGCGTTTCCGAGAAGGTCCACTGGTGGCGTGGCCGGTAGACGCCCACATCCTTGACCCGGCTGCGAACGCGGAACGAGTAAAGACCACGGTGGTAGTCGTAGGGTGTTCCGTCCCGTCGATGCGCGGCGATATCGAGAATGTAGCTGCCCTCGACCAAACGCAGATCCTGAATCTCGAAGCTCAGTTGAAACGCGCCGGTCGCCCGCTTCGACTTGAACTCTTCGATGTGCGTGTTGGTGCCGTAGACGGAAACCCCATCCGCGGTGAAGATCCCCACCCCGAAGACGAAGTCCTCAACGGGAGTTCGGGCCTCGCCTCGAACCACCACCCGGACCGTGTCGCCGGGCACGAAGACGTGGGCGGTTCGCCCCTCCGCATCCTGCAGGTCGACTTCGTGAAGCAGGATCTCCCCGCTCCCCCATCTCCGCTTCTCCTCCGGCGCGTCCGCGGTCACCTTGTCGTCGCTCGATCCGATGTCGCGGACTTCCTGGCGACCGAGCAGTTCGTTCTCCTTGAGGGCGACGAAACTCAGGTAGGCGTCGACCACGCGCTTCGGGTCGCCCGAATCGACCGCCTTTCCTTTGCGCAGCCAGAGCGCTTCGTCGCACATCTTCTCGACCAGGCCGAGACTGTGGGTCACGATAACGATGGTCTTGCCGCGCCGTCGGAATTCGCCGATCTTCTCGAGGCACTTTCGGGTGAAGGCTTCGTCTCCCACGGCGAGGACTTCGTCGATCAGCAGGATGTCGGGGTCGACGTGGATGGCGACGGCAAACCCGAGTCTCGCGTACATTCCGGACGAATAGGTCTTGACCGGAGCGTCGATGAAGTCCTTCATCTCCGCAAACTCCACGATCTCGTCGAACCGCCGGTTCACCTCGGCCCGAGTGAGACCAAGCATCACGCCGTTGATCGCGACATTCTCGCGACCGCTGATTTCGGGATGGAACCCTGCGCCGAGCTCGATCAGAGCAGAGACACGGCCCGAAACGTCGAGGGTCCCGCTCGAGGGCTTCGTGATACCGGAGAGCAGCTTGAGCGTGGTTGATTTGCCCGAACCGTTCTCACCGAGGATTCCGTAGGTGCAGCCGCGGGGGATGTCGAAGGACACGTGGTCGAGGGCGGTGAAGAGATCGCTCGGGCTCAAATCTCGTATGAGGGAGCCGGAAACGATGGCGCTCTTGAGGGTCGTGAACTGATTCTTGTGGAGGAACCGGCGGTAGACCTTGGTCAGGTCGCGGGCGGAAATGGCGACCCCCGCATCGGTGCGCGCGGTTCCGGTCACAACTCCTCCGCGAGGGCGTCCCGGAGGCGGTCGAAGAGGAAACAGCCGAAGGCGAACACGAGCACCGCGACAAGAGCGGCCCCGCCCAGCCCCACCCAGTGATCGAACCGGCCCTCGAACAACATCTGTTGATAGCTCACCACGATGTGGCTCATGGGGTTCAACCGGAGCACGTTCCGGAAAGGGCCCTCGATCGAGCCGTAGACGTACAGGATCGGCGACGCGAAGAACCAGAGGTGGAAGAGATGGCCGAGGATGTTCGTGAGATCACGGAAGTGCACGGTGAGCGCGGAGAGGGCGAGCGCCATGCCGAGGGCCAGGACGAGCTGGATGAGAAGGGGTATCGGAAACAGAAGCGCGGCGGGGGAGAGCTTCTGATTCCAGACCACGAAGAAGAGCAGGATGGGCAGGGACAGGAGAAAGTTGAAGAGGTTCGTGATCACGCTGACCGTGGGAAGAATCTCCGGCGGAAACAGCACCTTCTTGAGCAGCCCTCCGCTGCTCACCAGAACCGTCGAGCCTTCGAGGACCGCGGCCTGGAAGAAGCTCCAGGGAAGGATGCCGCACGCGAAAAAGAGCAGGTACGGCTCCATCTCTTTGGGTCTCTGGCCGGGCAGGACGTAGGCGAAGACGACGCCGTAGGTCAGCAGGTGGAGCAGGGGATTGATGAAGCTCCACACGAAGCCCAGAACGCTGCCGCGATAGCGGGCCTTGAGTTCACGCGAGACAAGACTCTCGATGAGAGCCCTGTAGCGGAAAAGCGTCTTGATCTGGGCGAGTATCTGCGGCCTCGCGCTCAGTCGCCCTTGGTGTGGGAGGCCACGGAAAGGCGGGCCACGGCCTTGACGTAGTCGGCTTGCGCTTCGTTGAAGCCTTCTTCGTCCTTCACCATCTTCATCCGCTCCGCGGCCTGCGCCCGGGCCAGTTCGGCCTTCGCGACATCGATCTCCGCGGCGAGTTCGCCGCCTTCGGCCATGATGTGGACGCGGTCCGGAAGAACCTCGCAAAAACCAAACAGGCAGACGATCCGCCCGGTTTCCGCGCCCTTCTTGTAGATGATTTCGCCCGCGCCGAGTGTCGCGAGCATGGGGATATGGCCGGGCAGAACGCCGAATGAACCCTCGGACCCCGGGGCCTGGACGGAGTCGACCTCGTCACGGACGAGGAGGCCGTCGGGGGTCACGACTTCGAGCGTGAGCTTGGTGGGACGGGCGTGGGCTTCGGCCATCGCGTTCTTTCTTTAGGCCGCCATCTTCTTGGCGGCTTCGAAGACGTCTTCGATCGCACCGGCCATGAAGAAGGCCTGTTCGGGCAAGTGATCCGCTTCGCCGTTCACGATGGTCTTGAAGCTGCGCACGTTGTCTTCGAGCGAAACATACTTGCCGGGAATACCGGTGAACTGCTCGCCGACGTGGAAGGGCTGGGAGAGGAACTTCTGGATCTTTCGCGCCCGGCCGACGATCACGCGATCGTCTTCGGAGAGTTCATCGATGCCGAGAATGGCAATGATGTCCTGAAGGTCCTTGTAGCGCTGCAGTATCTGCTTCACCGCGAGGGCGGTGGTGTAGTGATCCTTGCCGAGGATGCGCGGGTCAAGGATGCGCGACGACGAGGCGAGGGGGTCGACCGCGGGATAGATGCCGAGCTGGGCGATCTGCCGCGAGAGGTTGGTGGTGGCGTCGAGGTGGGCGAACGCGGTCGCCGGGGCGGGGTCGGTGTAGTCGTCGGCGGGAACGTAGATCGCCTGAATCGATGTGATCGAGCCCTTCTTGGTGGAGGTGATGCGCTCCTGGAGCGCACCCATTTCGGTTTGCAGCGTGGGCTGGTAGCCGACGGCGGACGGCATGCGGCCGAGAAGCGCCGAAACTTCGGACCCGGCCTGGGTGAAGCGGAAGATGTTGTCGACGAAGAGAAGAACGTCTTTCCCTTCCTCGTCGCGGAAGTATTCGGCGGCGGTGAGGCCGGTGAGGGCCACGCGCAGGCGCGCGCCGGGCGGCTCGGTCATCTGGCCGTAAATGAGCGCGGCCTTGCTCTTCTCGAAGTTCTTGGTGTCCAAAACGCCCGACTCCTGGAACTCGAGCCACAAGTCGTTGCCTTCACGGGTGCGCTCGCCGACGCCCGCGAACACGGAAACGCCGCCGTGTTTCTTCGCGAGGTTGTAGATGAGCTCCTGGATGATGACGGTCTTGCCGACGCCGGCGCCGCCGAAGAGGCCGATTTTGCCGCCGCGGAGGTAGGGCCCGATCAGGTCGATGACCTTGATCCCCGTCCCGAACATCCCGAGTTTGGTCGACTGCTGA
>CAZBTT010000026.1:0-19620 GCA_964494295.1 uncultured Acidobacteriota bacterium | reverse complement strand
GCGTGACCATCTTCGATCGCTCCTGGTACGGGAGAGTCCTGGTGGAGCGGGTCGAGGGTTTCGCGCGCGAGGATGAGTGGAAGCGCTCGTTCCAGGAGATCAACGAGTTCGAGGACCAGCTCGTCGAGCACGGCACGATGGTCACGAAGTTCTGGGTCCACATCAGCAAGGACGAGCAGCTCCGGCGCTTCAAGGAGAGGCAGAAGACCGAGTTCAAGCAATACAAGATCACCGACGAGGACTGGCGCAACCGGAAGCAGTGGGAGGCCTACGAGCGGGCCATCAACGAGATGGTTGTCAGCACCGCCACCCGGGGCGCCCCCTGGGTGATCGTGGACGGAAACGACAAACGGTTCGCGCGGATCCAGGTTCTGGAAACCGTGTGCCGCCGCCTCGAGAAGGCGCTTTGACCTAAGGAGTCGCCATGCGCAAGTACATCGTGATGGGACCGCAAGGATGCGGCAAAGGGACCCAGGCCAAGATGCTCGAGAAGGACTTCGATCTCGTCCACATCAGCGTGGGCGACATCTTCAGGTGGCAGGTTCAGCACCACACGAAGCTCGGGGCGAAGGTCAAGCGGATCGTGGCCTCGGGCCTGCTCGTGCCCGACGAGCTCGTGAACGAAGTCGTCACGGAGCGGCTGGAACTGCACGACTGGAACTACGGCTTCATCCTCGACGGTTTCCCGAGAAACGAGAACCAGGCGGTGTTCTTCCTCGAGCGCTACGACGTGGACGCCGTGCTCCTCATCGAAGTCCCCGACGAGGTGGTGCTCGAGCGCATCATGAGCCGCAGGCTCTGTTCGAACTGCGGGCTCGATTACAACCTCATCTTTCATCGGCCGGCGAAAGAGGATGTATGCGACGTCTGCAAAGGGAAGCTCGTGGCCCGGGCCGACGACAACCCCGATGCGGTGAAGGGCCGGCTTCAGGACTATCGCGAAAAGACGCAGCCGATCATCGACCTGTTCCGGCGCAAGGAACTGGTGGTGGCGGTGGATGGAACGAACAAGGCGGCCGAGATCCAGGCCGAATTGCGGCGTCGGTTGAGCCTCACCGGGGCGGAGGCCTGAGGGCGCCGGCGTCGTCGGATCGAGAAGGAGTACACGTCATGAAAAGACTCAGCGTTTTCGCCCTCACCTTCGTCCTTTTGGCCACGGCGCGGGCCCAACCGGACGCGTCGCGCGTTCCCTCGAAGCTCGACCTCAAGGAAGCCCGGGCCGGAGAGGTCATCTACGTGAGGTACTGCGCGTCCTGTCACGGTCTGTCGATGAAGGGAGACGGAGCGGTGGCTTCGGGCCTCAAGAACGTGCCCACCGACCTCACCACGCTCACCGTGAACAACCGCGGCGTATTCCCTTATGAAATGGTGGCTTCGATCATCGACGGCCGCACGACATCGCGCATCCACGGCACACCGGACATGCCGGTCTGGGGCGAGATTTTCGCGGTGACCACGGGAACCGAAGCACCCACGGCCCAGGCCGCGGTGCGGCGCATCACTCATCATGTATGGTCAAGGCAGGTGAAGGCGGCCCCTGCTCCGTTGAAGAAGTGAAGTCGCTTTGATAATTTGAGGTAACTGCCATGAAAAATGCCCTTGCTGTCGCCGTGTTCGTGTTGTCCGTGCCGGTGTTCGCGCAGAACCCGCCGGACGCTCCGCCTCAGGGAACACCCGCGCCCAAGGAAGGGGTGAAGGCCGCCGCCGGACCGGACCTCGGTGAGGCCGCGGCCGGCGAGGTCATCTACTTCCGGTATTGCGCGGCCTGCCATGGTCGTTCTCTCAAGGGTGATGGACCGGTCGCCCCGGGCCTGGTGAAGAAGCCGATCGACCTCACGGTCCTCGCCAAGAAGAACAACGGGGTCTTTCCCTACGACAAGACCGCCGCGATGATCGACGGTCGGCAGTCGACCCGGACCCACGGTACGCCGGACATGCCGGTGTGGGGCGAGATCTTCGAGATCACCAAGGGCACCGACGCTCCAGACGCCCCCTCGGCGGTCAAGAGGATCACCCATTACATCTGGTCGAATCAGGTGAAGCCGGAAAAGAAGTAGCCGCCCTTCAACTTTGCGCGACGGCGCTTTTCTGGGGTACGCTCCGCGTCCCCAATTTCGGGGTTCTGTCAGGAGCGACAATGAAAGCAATCTCGGCCCTCAGCCTTCTCTCTCTCTCGGCGGTTCTCGCCATTGGTTGCGGGGCACCTGAGCCTGCGAAGACGGCGCCCGCCTCCACTCCCGCCGCACAGGCGCCCGCTCCCGCGGCCCCCGCGGCGGCGGCTCCGGCCGCGGTGGAATTCGGGGTTCCCGAGTGCGATGAGTACCTGACCAAGTACCTCACCTGCATCGACAGCAAGGTTCCCGAGGCGGCCCGCGCCAGCGTCCGGCAGAGCGTGGAGCAGACCAAGGCGGCGTGGAAGCAGGCGGCCTCGACCCCTGAGGGCAAGGCGGGTCTTGCGATGGGGTGCAAGCAGGCGACGGAAGCCGCCAAGCTGGCCATGACGGCGTACGGCTGCACCTTCTAAGATCCCCCGTTCCCGTCCCACCCGCCCCGGGCGAAGGGGCGGGTGGAACCCCAACAAGGCCCCGCATGTATCCCGCTCTCCTTTTCGCCGCCGTTCTGCTCGTTCCCGCCGTGGCGCTCGAAGCCGCGCAGGGCCAGCCGCCTTCGTACGCGCCGGCCGGGGCGGAGGCGCCCCGTCCTGCCCAGGCCGCTCGTTACCTCTCCAAGGCTCCCATCATCGACGGGGCCGTCACTGACGAGGAGGCGTGGAAGGGTGTTCCCGCGATCAGCGCGTTCCGGCAGACCACTCCTGACGACGGGGCCGACGTCTCGGAGCGCACGGAAGTCCGGATCGCCTACACGGACGAGGCGCTGATCATCGGCGTCGTCTGTTACGACTCCGAACCCGGCAAGCTCGTCGTCTCCGCCTCCCGCCGCGATTCGCCGCTCGATGACGTCGACAGCTTTCGCTTCATTCTCGACACCTACCAGGATGGGCAGAACGGTTTCGTATTCGGGACCTCGCCCGCGGGAGGGGAGTACGACGCCCAGGTTTCCCTGGAGGGCCGCGAGGGCGATCAGAGCTCGCGCCAGCAATCGGGCGCGGGCGGCGGCTTCAATCTCAACTGGGACGCGGTCTGGACCGTGCGCACCAAGGTGGGCGACTACGGCTGGAGCGCCGAGTTCCTGATTCCCTTCAAGAATCTCCGCTACGCCAAGGGCGGCGCACAGTCGTGGGGCTTCAACATGCAGCGGAACATCCGACGCAAGAAGGAGATCGCCTACTGGTCGCCCCTGCCGCGTCAGTACAACATCCTGCGCGTCTCTCGCGCGGGGACGCTTTCGGGAGTCAAGACGCCGGCTCAGCGCAATCTGAAGGTCACGCCTTACGTTCTCGGCAGTTCGCAGCGAAACTACCGGACGCAACGGGAGTTCGACACGGGGGCCGATGTGGGCGGTGATCTGAAGTATTCGCTGACTCCGTCCCTCACCCTCGACGCCACCGTCAACACCGACTTTGCCCAGGTGGAGGTGGACGATCAGCAGGTCAACCTGGATCGTTTCTCCCTGTTCTTTCCGGAAAAACGCCCGTTCTTTCTCGAGAACGCCGGCCTCTTCACCGCGGGGAACAGCGGCGAAGTCGACCTCTTCTTCTCGCGCCGCATCGGCATCGCGAGGACGGGGGAGCAGATCCCGATCATCGCGGGCGCGCGCATCTCCGGAAAGATCCGGGGATGGAACGTGGGCCTGATCGACATGCAGACGAAGGCCGTCGATCGTGTGGCCCCCGGCAACAACTTCGGCGTGGCCCGGGTGTCGAGGGAAATGCCCAACCGGTCGGGTTTCGGCGCGCTCTTCGTGAACCGGCAATCGACCGGCGATACCGCGGTGCCCGGCGTCGCGGACTACAACCGGACCTATGCCCTCGACGGGCGCAAGGGCCTCGGTCAATACTCGCAGGTCACCGGCTTCGTCGCGGGAACCTCTTCCCCGGGGATCAACAACGGGGCCCGCGCGTTTGACGGCGCCTTCCTCCGGGAGTCGCCCCGGTTCGACATGCGGGCCAAGTACACCGACGTAGGGGAGGGTTTCAATCCCGAGGTGGGTTTCCTGCGGCGCACCGCGTTTCGGAAGGTCGATCTCCACATCCTCAACCGCACCCGGCCGAAGGACTTTTTCGGCATCCAGGAGCTTCGGCCCCACGTGAGTTACCGCGGCTACTTCAAGCCCGACGGCTTCTATGAAAGCGGCTTCGCGCACTTCGACAATCACTTCGAGTTCAAGAGCCAGTGGGAGGTGCACACCGGCCTCAACCTCGTCCACGAGGGCCTGCGCACGCCCTTCGCGATCGCCCCGGGCATCCGTGTTCCGGTGGGCGACTACGATCACGCGGAGGCTCAGATCGTCTTCATCTCGCCCCAGGCCAAGCCTCTCAACATCAACGTCACCACGAATGTCGGCGGCTACTACGGCGGCACCCGGCTCGCGATCGCCCCCGCCATCAGATTCCGGGCCGGCGACAAACTCTCGGGCACCCTCAACATCAACTACAACCGCGTCACTCTTCCCCAGGGGAGATTCGAGGCGAACCTGTTCCGCCTGCGCGCCTCCTACTCGTTTTCCCCACGCGTGTTCGTGCAGTCGCTGATGCAGTACAACCAGCAGACGAAGTACCTCTCCGGTAACTTCCGCTTCGGCTGGCTGCAAAGCGCCAACGCCGGTATCTTCGTCGTCTACAACGAAGGCCGGGAGCGCGACGTGCTGGACGGTGGCCGGCGCGACGATTCGGCTCTCGGCCTGATCCGCGATCGAAGCCTGGTGATCAAGTTCAGCCGGCTGATCGACATCTTCAACTGATCCGCACGAAGATCACGATTCGCGCAAGCGAATTCTCGAAACGCTCGTCCTGCGGCAGAATGACGGCTTCCTTCACGACCTCGAGGTTTGCCCATGAAACACGCAGCCGCCCTGCTTCTGACCGCCTTCGCCGCGACGTCGTCCGCTGACGGCTCGATCACGGATGTTCCCGGGATCAAGGTCGGAAGCGTCACTCTGACCGAGAAGCCCACCGGCTGCACCGTAATCCTCACCGAGGGTCCGCCCACCGCGGCCGGGGCGATTCAAGGCGCAACCCCCGGTGTCGCGCAACGAGGGGGGGCTCCGGGCACACGCGAAACCGATCTCATGGATCCGGTGAACAACGTCGACAAGGTGAACGCGATCGTGTTGTCGGGCGGGAGCGCCTACGGCCTCGATGCCGCCTCGGGCACGATGAAGTGGCTTGAGGAGAAGGGCATCGGTTGGCCCGTTGGTAACGCCGGCGTCGTCCCCATCGTGGGTTCGGCCATCCTGTTCGACCTTCCCTTTGACGGCAAGCCGAAGATCCGTCCCGGCGCCGACTGCGGTTACAAAGCGGCGGCGGCGGCCACGAGCGACCCCGTTGCCATGGGCACCGTGGGTGCTGGAGCTGGAGCCACGGTTGGCAAATCGGGCGGGCCGGGCCGTCGGCCCATGAAGGGCGGCCTTGGCAGCGCCTCGATCAAGCTGCCGAACGGTCTCGTCGTCGGCGCCATCGTCGCCGTGAACTCCGTCGGCGACATCATCGATCCCTACACCGGCAAGGTGGTCGCGGGAACGATCAACTCCGACGATACGTTCGCGGACGCCCGCATCCTGATGCGCACGGGCGCCAATCTTCAACGCCCGCGCGCGGGCGAGAACACGACCATCGGCATGGTGGCCACGAACGCGAAGCTCACGAAGGCGCAGGTGACGAAGGTTGCGCAGATGGCCGACGATGGTTTCGCCCGCGCCATCAACCCCGCGCACACGCTCGGCGACGGCGATACGGTTTTCGCGGTGGCCACGGGCCGCTTCGAAGGAGAGGTGAACGCTTCGATGATCGGCGCGCTCGCCGCCGAGGTGATGGCGGACGCTCTCCTGGCCGCGGTGCGAGAGGCGACGGGGGCGGGTGGAGTGAAAGCGGTCCGCGACCTCAAGCCGCCGTCGGTGAGGTAGCCGATGTCAGGGCAACGGGGCGGCGGCGGACCAGTGGATCCTGCGGAGATGCCGCTCGATCACCCCGGCAGTATCTGATCAACGGCTGGGGCCTCATGGAGGCAAACGGCCTTCTGGCGTGTCTGTCGTTCATGGTGGCCGGAGCCAAGTTGGGGATCTTCGTCTGGGGGGCGGTCCTTATGCACTTCCTGGTGACCATTCCCACCGAGGATCGCGCTCGGAGACTGGTGGGAAGCGCCATCGACACGGCTGAGGCCTGCAGCGCGGGTCGCTAGACGCCGCGCGCTTCGCGGACGATCGTCACGTATTCCCGCGCGCGTTGTGTGATCACCGCGGCGCCGCCGGGTTCGCGCAGCGCCTTGAGGTCGACGAGGTCCGCGCCCACGCCGAGGGCGATCGAGCCGGCCTTGATGAAGTCGGCCGCGGTCTTCATGGAAACGCCGCCGGTGGGCATCAGAGCGATCTGAGGGAAGGGCGCCTTCAGGGACTTGATGTAGCTGGCTCCGCCAACGGCGCCGCACGGGAAGACCTTCACCACGTCGGCGCCAGCGCTCCAGGCGGTGAGGACCTCGGTGGGAGTGAGGGCCCCGGGCATCACCGCTACCGAGTATCGACGGCATATTTCGATGGTGGCGGTGTTCACGGCCGGGCTCACGATGAAATGGGCGCCCGCCAGCATGCAGGCGCGCGCGGTCTCCGGGTCGAGAACGGTGCCCGCACCCACGATCGCCTTCGGATCCTGCTTGCGAATGGCTTCGATCACGCTCAAAGCGCCCGGCACGGTCATGGTGATCTCGAGGACAGGAACCCCGCCCGCGCCGATCGCTTCGACCACCCGCAACGCCTCGTCCTTCGACTCCGCGCGGATCACGGGCACGAGACCCACTTCGGCGATGCGTCTCAGAACTTCGCTCTTTTCCATTCGATTCTCTTTCGTGGTGTGTTTGGCTGGGGATGTTTCAGGTTCAGCGCGACACCCGCGCGGTTCCGCCCTTCATCACCCGCTCGACTTCCGCGAGCGTGACCATGGTGGTATCGCCAGGGGTCGTCATCGCAAGCGCCCCGTGCGCCGCGCCACATTCGACCGCCCATTGGGGGCCCTTGCCCGCGAGAAAGCCGTAGATCAGGCCGGAAGCGAAGGAGTCGCCCCCGCCCACCCGGTCGAAGATCTCGAGGTTTGGACGTTCGGGCGCCTGATAAAGCTTGCCGCCCTCAAAGACAACGGCGCTCCAATCATTGACCGTGGCGGTCTTCGCGGTTCGAAGCGTCGTGGCCACGACCTTGAAGTTCGGAAACTCCGTGATGGCCTTCTCCATCATGCGACGGAAGTTCTCGACTTCGAGAGTCGAGAGGCTCTCGTCGAGGCCCTCCACGTGGATGCCCAGCGACGCCTGGAAGTCCTCCTCATTCCCCAGCATGACGTCGACGAACGGCGCCAGTTCCCGGTTGACCTCGCGCGCCCGCTTCTCACCGCCGATCGACTTCCAGAGCGAGGGTCGATAGTTGAGGTCGTAGGACACGATGACGCCGTTCTTGTGCGCGACCTCCATGGCCTCCTTCGCGACGAGCGGCGTGGTCTCACTCAATGCCGCGAAGATGCCGCCGGTGTGGAACCAGCGCGCGCCGTCCTTCGCGAAGATCTGATTCCAGTCGATGTCTCCAGGCTTGAGCTGGGAGACCGCGGTGTGGCCGCGATCCGAACAGCCAAGCGCCGCGCGCACCCCGAAGCCGCGTTCGGTGAAGTTCAGGCCGTTCCGCGCCTTGCGTCCGACCCCGTCGTCGGCGACGAAGCGCACGTAGGTCTGGTCCACCCCGCCCTGGTACATCAGGTCCTGGACGAGGCGGCCGACCGGATTGTCCACGAGCGCGGTCACGATTGCGGCGTTCAGGCTGAAACAACGCTTGAGCCCGCGCGCCACGTTGTACTCGCCTCCGCCTTCCCACACTTCGAATGAACGTGTGGTGTGGATTCGACCCGGACCGGGGTCGAGCCGCAGCATCACTTCACCGAGGGAAACGATGTCGTAGCGGCATGAGGCTCGGTCTTTGATTGGAAGCGTGCTGGTCATAACTCCTCGGTCCCGTTTCGGGGGGGGCGGCCGGGTGGCCGAAGTGAACCTATCGTGGAACCTTCCGACCGATCAAACCGACAGGAACGGTAAATGGTCGGACCAATACGGACTTGCGTTGTGATTCCCGCCCAGGAGCAGGGCTCGGGGCAGGAAAGCCTTGTAACCGCTACCTGTAAGGGGAGTATGACTCTCATGACCGTTTTGGATGACCCTTCCGGGACCACCTAATGGTAATACAAGACTTGACAGAAGATATCAAGTGGTCCTATAAGTATCTTCGATATGCGGCCTGTGCATCTCGATTCAGCAAGGGCCCGCGAAACCCATTCCGAACTGATGTGGAGATTCCATCCATGAAGCCCTCTCTTTTGCGCAAACTGCTGATCGCGGGAGCGGCCATGGGCGTGCTGCTCGCCCCCCTCGGAGCCACCGCCCAGGATTCCCGCGGCGTCATTCTCGGCACGCTGACCGATGCCACGGGCGGACTTCTGCCCGGGGTCAATGTCACGGTCACCAATGAAGGAACCAACGTCTCGGCCAACCTCGTGACCGACGCGAAGGGCGCCTACCAGGCGCGCAATCTCAACTCGGGGATCTACAGCGTCACCGCGAAGCTCGACGGCTTCAAGACCGCGATGCGCCGCGGCATCGAGGTCCGGGTGGGCGATGTCATCGGCATCGACCTCTCCCTCTCCACGGGCGGCATCTCCGAGGTCGTCGTCGTGATCGCCGAGGCCCCGATCCTGGACACGTTGTCCGCGGTCACCGGCACCACGGTCGACTCGAAGCAGATCGCCGAGCTCCCGCTCGGTGACGGAACCGCGTACATGCTGACCCGCCTCGCCCCGGGAATCATGGACAATTCGGACCTGCACTTCTCGCGGCCCGCGGACAACGGCAACCTCGCGGGGATCGTGGCCAACGGCGTTCAGGGCGGAAACGAGTTCTCGATCGACGGCGCGCCGAATATGTCGAACGCAAGGGGCGTCGGTTTTTCGCCGCCCTCGGACACGATCTCCGAATTCAAGGTTCAGACAAACGCGTTCGACGCCCAGTCCGGCCACACCGCGGGTGCGGTGGTGAACCTCGCGCTCAAGAGCGGTGAGAACCGGTTCAAGGGCGCTTTCTCCTACTTCAACCGTGACGCCAGCCGCGCCGAGACCCCTCTGCTGACCGAACGCGCCGGCGGCATCAAGCCCACGCGCACGTACAACCGCTTCACCGGGATGCTCAGCGGTCCCATCTTCAAGGACCGGACCTTCTTCATGATCGGCGGGGAGCATCTCAAGGACGTTCAGCCGGAGCCGGCGAGCTACACCGTGCCCACAGCGAAGATGCGGGCCGGCGATTTCTCCGAGTTCACGAACCTCGTCTACGACCCGTTCACCGTGACGAGCACGGGCACGCGTTCGCCCTTCCCGGGGAACGTCATCCCGGGCAGCCGGATCAATCCGGTAGCTGCCGCCTATGCCTCCTACTATCCGCTGCCCAATCGCCCGGGCACGGTGGCGAACTACTTCACGAACCAGCTCCGTCCCTACGACTACAACGCGGTGATCGGCCGCATCGACCACAACATCTCGGATGAGAAGAAGCTCTTCCTCACCGGCTACTTCAACAAGCGCCAGGAGGACCGATACAACTGGGCGGCCGGGGCCTCGAACGCGACCGGCGAAGGCGAGATCAACGGCTTCGCCGTCACCCAGGGCTTCGACTACCGCTCCAACACCGGCGCGACTCTCGGTTACACCCAGCAGTTTTCGAGCACCCTGCTGCTCGATGTCCGCGCCGCCTGGTCCCGCTTCGGGGAATATCGCGATCCCGCGCAAAGCTTCGATCCGGCCAAGCTCGGATTCTCGTCGACCGCCCTTCAGCTCATGAGCGGGTATCAGTACCTGCCCTTCATGACCATCGGGACGTTCAGCACCACCAACTCCAATTCCACGATCGCCTCACTCGGGTCCTTGCGTTCCGACTTCAACGAAGGCTTCGACCGGCCCTTCAACAGCTACTCCCTGACGCCGTCGCTCACCAAGCTCTACGGCGGCCACACGGCGCGCCTTGGTTATGACGGACGCCTGCAGAACTGGAAGATCACCAACGCGGGCTTTGTGGGCGGGCGTTTTGCCTTCAATGGCGCCTACACGCGCGCCAGCAATTCCGCGGCCCAGAACGATCGCGCCCAGTCCTGGGCGCAGTTCCTCCTTGGCCTGCCTACCGCGGCCACGGGTGCGGTCGCCACGCCCGGCACCACCTCCAGTCAGTTCGATGTCGCCTCCGAGGGCGCCTACGACCAGTGGTCGCATGCTCTGTACCTCCAGGATGACTGGCGCGTGAACTCGAAACTCTCCGTCAATCTTGGTCTGCGATTCGAACTGAACCCCGGCCTCTCGGAATTGGAGAACCGGAACCTCGCCGGTTTCGATACCGCGGCCACCAACCCCATCGCGGCGACCGCCCAGGCGAACTATGCCCGCAACCCCATCCCGGAAATTCCGGTGTCCGCGTTCGCGGTTAGAGGCGGTGTGAGGTTCGCGGACGGGGCGACCTACAAGACCCTCACCAAGCTGCTGCCCCGCGGCGCGTTCTCGTACCTCATCAACGAGCGCACCGTCATCCGCGGCGGCGTGGGCCTGTTCAGCTACGACTACTTCTTCGACAACATCAATCAGCAGGGTTTCTCCGTGGGCACCCCGGTGCTCGCCACCAATGACAACGGGATCACTTTCACGGGTGCGAACCTGACCAACCCGATTCCGAGCGGCCAGTTGAACCGACCGGTGGGCTCGTCTTTGGGCCTTGGCAGTTCGCTCGGGCAGAACCTCGGCAGCCTCGTCCAGTACGATCGCAAGACCCCCTACTACACGCGCTGGCAGCTCGGGGCCCAGCGTGACTTCGGGTCGGGGTGGAAGGTCGAACTCCTGTACGTCGGATCGCAGGGGCGGAATCTTCCGGTTTCCCGGGCCTCGAACAACATACCGATTCAGTACCTCTCGACCTCGCGCACCCGGGACACCGCACAAGAGACGTTCCTCACTCAGAACGTGACCAGCCCGTTCACCGGCCTCCTGGCCGGGAGCACGATCAACGGCGCCACGGTTCAAAGGCAGCAGCTTCTCCGGCCGTTCCCCGAGTTCGGTACCTTCGCCATCGAGGAGTACGTAGGCTCGGACAGCTACAAGTCCGGCACCCTGAGCGTCCAGAAGCGCTTCAACAGCGGCAACTCCCTGAGCATCCAGTACACCCGCTCGTCCACCCGCGACAAGCTCAATTACCTCAATCCCGCGGACGGCGTTCTCGAAGATCGAGTGTCGCCGAACGATCGTCCCAACCGCCTGTCACTTGGAACGAGCCTCCGGCTGCCCTTCGGCAAGGGCCAGAAGTGGGGCAGCGATTGGAGGGGCGCCACCGATGCGATCCTCGGCGGCTGGCAGCTTTCCGCCACCTACCAGTATCAGACCGGCTTCCCGCTGACCTGGGGAACATCTCTCTACTACAACGGCGATCCGAGCCAGCTCAAGTCGAACATCGGCCAGAAGTGCGCGAATGGAACGGGAGTCGCGGGGCTGGATTGCCCGGGGTGGGATACCTCAGGCTTCTACATCAACGACGCGACGACCCAGACGGGCGGCGCCGCCGACCCCGCCAAGCAGCGCGCCGACCAGCGCATCCAGCTCGGCAACAACGTGCGCTACTTCCCGTCGACCCTCAAGGACATGCGCGCGCACGACCTGCACCTGATGGATGTGGGCCTCTACAAGAACTTCTCGCTTCCCCGCGACATGAAGCTGCAGATCCGCTTCGAGGCCATCAACACCCTCAACTACACCGTGCTGTGGTCGCCGCAGCAGGATCCGCGCAACGCCAACTTCGGCATTGTCAGCACCGATCGGAACTCGCCCCGGGACATCCAGATCGGCGCCCGTCTGACCTTCTGAGCTAGCCTCCTCAACCATGAAAGTGTCACCAACGCTGTTCCTCTCCGCAGTCGCACTCTTCGCCGGCGCCGGCGCCTCGTACGCCCAGGCGCCAGCCGCGGTCGCCGCTCCAAAGACCGTAGCCGAAGTCGTGGTCCGGAACGACGCGGACTTCTCGCGCACCGAAATCGTGGAGGTCGCGGTCAAGGATCTGAAAGCTCTTGCCAAGCCCGCCGATCTGGCGCGTGTTCACGTGACCGATGCCACGAGCGGGCGTTCCGTGCTTGCCCAGGGTGTCGACACCGACGGCGACTATGACGATGACACGCTTGTCTTTCAGGCTACGGTTGGGCCGAAGTCCAGCGCGCGCTTCAGCCTGATCACCGGCGAGGTGAGGAAGTACAAGAAGGAAGACTTCCGCGTCTATGGCCGCTTCAACCGCGAGCGCTTCGACGACTTCGCCTGGGAGAACGACAAGGTCGCGTTCCGGATGTACGGTGAGGCGCTCGAGACCTGGCAGCGCGAGCCTCTCACCAGCAGCGCGGTCGATGCGTGGGTGAAGAAGACGCCGCGTCTGGTCGTCAATGACTGGTATCTCGTCGACGACTATCACAAGGATCACGGCGAAGGCGGCGACTTCTACAGCGCCGGGCGAACCCGCGGCTGCGGGGGCAGCGGTCTGATGAGCGGCGACACCCTCTACGTGTCGAAGAACTTCCGCAAGTCGCGCGTGCTGTCGCGCGGGCCGATCCGGCTTCTCTTCGAACTCACCTATGACGCGTGGGACACGGGTGGGGTCAAGGTCACCGAAACCAAGAGGGTGACGCTCGACGCGGGATCGAACTTCAACCGCTTTGAGAGTGTCTTCCGGACGGACTCGGGAGGGGCCCTGCCCAACTTTCTCCTCGAGGCCGCGGGCATCCGGAAGGAAAAGGCCGCCGACCTTCGTGTCGATGCGAAGGGCGGGGTGATCCGTCAGTGGCAGCCGCTCAGTGCGTTTGGCAATGACGGATCGATGGGCTGCGCGGTGGTGGTGGAGCCGGGGCGCGTGGCGGCCACGACGGAACTGGATGGCAACGTGCTCTTGAGCTTCCGGCCGGGGCCCTACTACTCGGGCACCGGCTGGGATCGCAGCGGCGACTTCAAGACCGTGGCCGACTTCGACGCCGCGGTCGGTCTTTTCGCGAAGAGAATCGCTTCGCCCCTCAAGGTGGAGGTCGTGAACCCCTGAAGGGGGCCGATCGCGAGCCAACGGCGGCTCTTCACGCGCGGCCGTTTCAAAGAACTGGAGCGTCATGAATCCTCCCTCTCGTTGTGTTCCAGCCTTCGTGCTCACCTTGGCCGCGGTCGGCGCGGTATCGGGTGCCGGCGCCGCGAAGGCGGAGAGCCCGCCGCTCGCCGCGACTGCGAAGGCCAGCTCAGATCAGATGGCCGACTCGGTGATGGCGCGCCATGCGGATCCCCTCACCATCGACGCGGTCCGGCCGAAGTGGGAGTACACCCAGGGTCTGGTCCTCAAGGCCATCTTCGCGGTAGGGGAGAAGACCGGCGATTCGCGATATTTCGACTACGCCCGGCGCTACTACGACGAAATGATCGGCGCGGATGGAGCCATCCGCACCTATCAACTCTCGGAGTACAACATCGACCGGATCAATCCCGGCAAAGCGCTCTTCTCGCTGTATGAAAAGACAAAGGACGAGAAGTATCAGAAGGCCGTCCTCCTTCTTCGCCGTCAGATGAAGGAACACCCGCGCACCAAAGAGGGCGGCTTCTGGCACAAGCAGCGTTATCCCTTCCAGATGTGGCTCGACGGTCTCTACATGGGATCCCCGTTTCTTGCCCAGTACGCGAAGGTGTACAACGAGCCGGCGCTCCTCGATGACGTGGTGAACCAGTTCGTCTGGATGGAGAAGCACGCGCGAGACTCGAAAACCGGACTCCTGTACCACGGCTACGACGAGAGTCGGCAGCAGAAGTGGGCGGACCCCGCAACCGGTCTGTCGAAGGAGTTCTGGGGCCGCGCGATGGGCTGGTACGCGATGGGTCTTGTCGACAGCCTCGACTTCGTGCCGGCCTCTCATCCCCGCCGTGGCGAAATCGTGGCGATCCTCGGACGCCTCGCCGCCGCGGTCGAAAAGGTCCAGGATCCAAAGACCGGCGTCTTCTGGCAGGTCCTCGACAAGGGCGGCCGCGAAGGCAACTACCTCGAGTCCTCGGCTTCGGCGATGTTCGCTTACGCTTTAATGAAGGGCGCGCGCCAGGGCGCGCTCGAACCCCGGTTCGGCGCGCTGGGCCGCAGGATCCATGAAGGCGTCATCAAGGAGTTCATCACCACCGACCCCGCGGGCGTGATGAGCATTCACCGGGCCTGCGAGGTGGCGGGCCTCGGCGGCGATCCGGGGAGCGGCAATTTCCGGGACGGCACGTACGAGTACTACGTCAAGGAGAGAATCCGGAGCAACGACCCCAAGGCGGTCGGCCCGTTCATCCTGGCGAGCCTCGAATACGAAGGGTCGGGGAGATAAACATGGAAACACGAAGACTCGTTCACCCCGACCACTACCTCCGCATGAGTGGCGAAGACCTCCGGCGGAGTTTTCTCGTCGAGGGTCTCTTCGCCCCCGGCGAAGTCAAACTCGTTCATTGGGAAGGGGAGCGCACGATCATCGGGTCGGCGGTTCCCCTCGCCACGCCTCTGCCCCTGCTGAGTCCGGCCGACATCAAATCCGACCACTTCGCCGACCGCCGCGAAATCGGCATCGCGAACCTCGGCGGCGCGGGCAAGGTCACAATCGGCGGCATCGCTCACGCCCTGGCTCCGCGCGATCTCTACTACGTTTCGAAAGGCGCTTCCGACATCGTGTTCTCGAGCGAGAACCCGGATGTCCCGGCGCTCTTCTACATCGTGTCGCACCCGGCTCATGCCGTCCACCCCGCGGCACTCATCCGCCAGGCCGATGCTGAAACCGTGGCCATCGGATCCGCGGCCAACGCGAGCGCGCGCACGTTGCGGCGCTACATTCATCCGCGCGGGGTCAAGAGCTGCCAGCTCGTCATGGGAATCACCGACCTCGAGACGGGAAGCGTCTGGAACACGATGCCTCCGCACACCCACCTCCGGCGGACCGAGATCTATCTCTATTTCGATCTCGACCCGGGGGCCGTGGCCTTCCATTTCATGGGCCCGCCCGAACAGACGAGGCACCTGGTGGTCCGCAACTTCGAGGCCGTTCTCTCGCCCGCGTGGTCGATGCACTTCGGCGCGGCGACGAGCCGGTACGCCTTCGTCTGGAGCATGGGCGGCGAAAACCAGGAGTTCGAAGACATGCTGGGCGTCACCCTCGACCGTCTGCGCTGAGGAAACATGATGAACCTCTCGCGCGGTCTCACCCTCGCGGCCACGGCCTTCGCCGCGACCCTATTCCTCTCGAAGACGCCACGCGCCCAAGGCAGCGCGGCTGATCCATGGTCCCGGCTGCCCGCGATCCTTGCCGGAATCAAGGCGCCCACCTTTCCGGCACTCGATTGCCCGATCACGAAGTTTGGCGCGAAACCGGATGGAGTGACCGAAGCCACCGAGGCCTTCCGGAAGGCGATCGCCGAGTGCGCGGGAAAGGGCGGCGGCCGGGTGGTTGTTCCCCCGGGCGAGTTCCTGACCGGCGCGATCCACCTCAAGAGCGGGGTCAACCTTCATGTTCAGAAGGGCGCCACGGTCCGTTTTTCCACCGACCCATCGCGTTATCTCCCGGTGGTGAAGACCAGGTTCGAGGGCATCGAGTACATGGGATATTCGCCCCTTATCTACGCTTTGGGCCAGGAGAACATCGCCATCACCGGCGAGGGCACACTCGACGGCCAGGCGAGCGACGCCAACTGGTGGTTCTGGAAGGGACGTTCCGCGCCGATGCCGGGCACCCAGCGCGCCGACCGCGACAAGCTTTTCCAGCAGGCGGAGGACGGTGTGCCGGTCGACCAGCGGGTCTACGGCGCCGGTCACTTCCTTCGTCCCACTTTTATCGAACCCTATGAGAGCCGCAACATCCTCATCGAGGGCGTGACCATCAAGAACGCGCCCTTCTGGATCATCCATCCCACACTCTCGAGCAACGTGACCATTCGAGGGGTGACCGTCATCTCCCACGGGCCCAACAACGACGGCGCCAATCCCGAGTCGTCGACGGACGTGCTCATCGAGAACTCCACTTTCGATACCGGGGACGACTGCATCGCCATCAAATCCGGCCGGAACGCCGACGGCCGCCGCGTGAACAAGCCCTCGGAGCGGATCGTGGTTCGCAATTCGACCATGAGGGCCGGACATGGCGGAGTCACGATCGGCAGCGAGGTGAGCGGCAGCGTGCGCGACGTGTTCGCCGAGAAACTGGTGATGAGCAGTCCCGACCTGGAGCGCGGCATCCGATTCAAGACCAACGCGAGGCGGGGGGGCGTGATCGAGAACGTCTTCGTGCGCGACATCGAGATCGGGGAGGTGGGCTCGGCCATCGACATCGACCTGCTCTATGAGGAGGGTGCCAAAGGCGAGTTCATGCCGACGGTTCGCAACGTCCGGATCGAACGCATGACCGTGAAGAAAGCGACCTACGCGTTTTTCGTGCGCGGGCTTCCCGGCGCTCCGGTTCGCGGCCTATCCGTTCTCGACAGTTCGTTCAGCGGTGTGGCCAGGGGAACCTTGATCCAGGGTCTTGAAGATCTGATTCTCCGCAACGTCTCGATTGAACCTGCGGATGTAAAGCGACCCGGTTCGCAGATGGTTGCGCCCGTCAAGTAAGGCGAAGATCGCCCAACGACGTGTCGCATCAGGTCGTCCAGCGGTAGACGCGGTCACCCGCCGCATAGACAAGATCGGGGCCCATGACCCGCATACGGTTCACGTACGCGCCGAAACCCAGGCGCGCCCAGGTCGCTCCGCCGTCCGTGGTCTGAAACAGCGACGGAAAACTTCCGGCCCAGCCGAGGTCTCGGTTCACAAAACCGATGCCCTCGAAGGACACCCCGGATCTCACCAGCAACTGTTGCCAGGTGAGGCCGCCGTCGGTCGTCTTCAGGATCACGCCTTCAGGGTTCGGTCCCTCCGTCGTCACGTACCCGACCTGGGAGTCGACGAACTGAATCTTCCAGGCCCATTGTCCAAGCGTCGAGCTGGAGTAGCGGGTTTGCCAGGTTTCGCCGCCGTCCGTGGTCGCGAGAATGACCGTGCGAGACGAGCGCTGCTCCGCTTCCGATGATCCCACTCCCAGTCCGCCAACCACGAAGCCGCGCTGCGAATCGAAGAAGGAGAGATCGATGGCTCCGGTGAGGAGCGGGGAAAGGCTTCTCGACGTGAAGGTGCGCCCACCGTCGGTGCTTTTCACGAACACCGCCGGGCCATTCCAGCGACCCACCGCGACGATGCTGTCGGGCGCCGGCAAACGCATGCCGCAAAGACCCACGACCGCGGGCCCTTGAATGCGGCTCGAGATGTTCGCCCAGGTGCGCCCGCCATCGAGGGTCTCGAAGAGGGAGTAGTCGGGGAGCGGCGCGCCGCCGGTTCGGTTCAAGTTGCCCGCCCAGCCGGTCGATGGCGAGGCGAACCCGACACAGCGCAGGAACACATCGTTCGCGAGTTTTGCGATCTGCTGCCAGTCTTGACCGCCATCCCGGGTGGCCCAGACCTCCGCCCGCGGATTGACGAGCCAGCCGTTGAGGCGGTCCATGAAGAAGATGTCGTCGTGACGATTCTGTTGCGGGCTTGGGGGCGAAGCGGTCTGAAGGGTCCAGCCGCTCGGACCGATGTCCGGTGGTGTCGGCGCAGGAACGGGCGTGGGCGAAGACTCGGTGGAGGGACCTTGAGGCGATGCGCCGCCGCAACGTGCTGCGCCGAAGGGGACGGCCAACGCGGTCGCCAGGACATGGCGCCGCGAAATCTCGGATCCCTGCTTTTTCATCCCGCCCTCCCGACGTTGGTTCCCCCAAGTGTAAGCAGGAGCGGCGCGCTACACCATGCGCAACCAGGCCAGGGCCAATGGTCCGACCACTCGCCGATCGGACCTTCCTCGGGCTCCTTGCCGCGGGCTTCCCTGTCCTTGAAAAAGATTCGCGAACGCGGCGAAATTTGGGCCGGGATATTGATATTTCCGGTACAATCCCCTTGGCAGTTCGACTGCATCCACGGTCGTCACCCGTGATGGCGAATCAACTGGAGCCTTTCCTGAAAATGCCGACACCCATAAAAGGTAAGACCTCTAAGACCCCGAGGGCCGACGCGGATGTCCCGGCCGCCGGGCAGGTGGTCGACTTCGTCCGTCGCCAGATCGAGGCGGGCCGGCTCAAGCCCGGCATGCGTCTGCCCGCCGAGCGCGATCTCGCTCAGGAGATCGGGGTCAGCCGGCCGTCGCTTCGCTCCGGTCTGCAGACCTTGCAGGCTCTGGGCGTCATCCAGTCGCGACAAGGCGCCGGCACGTTTATCGCCGACGGCCCACCGAAGCTGGGCGGCGCGCCGCTCAGCTTCCTGGCCGCACTCCACGGCTTCACTCGAGACGAGATGTTCGAGGCTCGTCGAGTGCTGGAACTGGGCGCCGCGTCCCTCGCGGCCGAGCGGGCCACCATGGACAAGATCACGGCCCTCGCCGACGAAGTGACCGCCATGTTCGCCGCCCTCGACGATCCGCAGGAGTTCCTGATCCACGATGTGCAGTTCCACAAGGCGGTGGCCGCCGCGTCGGGGAACCCCGTCCTCGCCACGCTCATCGAGACCATCTCCGGACTCGTTTACGAGACCCGGAAACTGACGGTCGAGCGCGCCCACGACCTCAAGGAATCAGCGGAGATGCACCGCCGCATCTACCGCGCGATCAAGGCCGGTGACGCCGAGAAAGCGCGCGACGAGATGGGAATGCACCTTCTCCTCGCTCGACAGGCCCAGGCCTCCGAGGAAGAGGGGGGTCACCAGAAGCGGCCCGCCATCGCGGTCAGGGAGAAGAACGCCTAGATGAAGGAACTTCAACTCACGGGCCGGGTCGCCGTTGTGGTGGGCGGCACCTCCGGCATAGGACTCGCCCTCACCCAGGGCGTCGCCGCCGCAGGCGCCGATGTCGTGCCCATCTCCCGGCGGGTCGACATGGTCAACCAGGCTGCAGCCTCGGTCGAGTCGATGGGCCGGCGCAGCCTCCGGCTCACCGCCGATGCGCTGGACCGAAAGGCACTGCAGTCGACGCTCGACGCGACCCTCGCCGCCTTCTCGAAGGTCGACATCCTGGTCAACTGCGCGGGCATCACAAAACGCACGCCCAGCCTCGATGTCTCCGACGAAGAGTGGGACTCGATCCTCTCGACGAACCTCACGGCCACGTTTCGTTCCTCCCAGGTGTTCGGCCGGGCGATGCTCGAAAAGGGCTACGGCCGGATCATCAACGTCGCGTCGCTGGCCTCCTTCATCGGCCTCTTCGAAGTAGCGGCCTATACCGCGAGCAAATCGGGAGTGGCCGGACTCACCCGGGCCCTGGCCGTCGAGTGGGGACCGCGCGGGGTCAATGGGAACGCGATCGCGCCCGGCGTTTTCCGGACCGCGCCCAACACGAAACTCCCCGATGAGTCGGGGCGGGGCGCGG
>CAZBTT010000025.1:0-19654 GCA_964494295.1 uncultured Acidobacteriota bacterium | reverse complement strand
TGGCCGGGCTGGACGATGCCGGGGAGGATCGTGAAGCTCGGGTGCATGAGCACGAGCAGGAGAGCGAAGCGGGCGGCCCGTGGACTGACGTGGATCTCACAGATCAAGACCACCACCGCCGCGGCGATCGCCATGGCGATTGCCTGAAACAGATAGATCCACGAGACGCCGCCGAGCAGACCGAGCAGACCGTAGATCAGACCCGTGGCGGGCAGGGCAAGGTAGGGCTGCAGGTCGCTCAGGATCGGACCGAGATGGAGCGGCGAACCAAGACGGGCGAGCGCGTCCGCGTACATGCCGCCCATCTCGAGATAGGCGCCGGGATCGCCCATGGGAAGGGGCGGCTCGAAGAGGGCGAGTTGGAGGCCGGAGAGCATGAGCGAAAGCACGAACGCGACCGCCGCCAGTCGGCTCACTTCCCCCAGCGCCGGGAAACGCGCGGTGCGCAGGGCGAGGACCACCGGTGCGAGCAGGGCGGCGATGATCGCGAGCGGGGCGAGCTGGACGAGAGCAACGCGGGCGAAAAGGCCCGACAAGGATCCCGCGGCGACCCAGAAAAATGTCGCGGCCAGGAGGACGAGGCCCCCCGCAAGCGGTGCCGTGCCGCGACTGGCAAAGGCCGAAGCGATCAGACCCGCGGCCACGATCGCCCCGATCTCCTTCGCGGATCGCTGCGAACGCTCGATCACGATTTCATGGAGCCGGATCCGCTGCTCCGCTTCGACTCTGACGTCTCCGCCCCCCGGGAGATCGAGACGTACGGCGACCGGGGACGCAGATGCCACGAAGGACCGGCTTACCCCCAGAGCGGAAACGCGCATCGGCCCCGAGCCGGAGAGACGCACGGTGAGCGCATGCGGTTCGCGCGGAAGGAGAAGCGTGCCCGCGCCCTCGGCCACGATCCCCTGAAGGTCCAGCCGGCCCCGCCCGAACCCGCTGGTGAGGCCATGCGCGCCGTGATTCGCGGGCGCGGCGATGCGCAGGGTGAGAGTCGGGAGAAGGGCCAGGACCGAAAGGACCGCCACGCCCAGGGCGCGGGCCATCGGCCTGTTCAAACGAGCTCCGAATACCGGGTCAGTTGGACGTTCTGACGGAAGAGGGTGTCGCGGACATCGGTGGCCTTGAGCGCCGCCAGTTCCTGCTGCCACTTGAAGCCCCAGGCGGGGTACTCCTTCTCGAGGGTCTTCTGATCCGCGCCGGGGTGAACCACGAGTTCGGTGACGCCTTCGGGGAGTTTGGGAATCCCCTGGGTGATCTGCAGACCGGTAAGATGGCCGCTCGGCGAAGGCAGCCACAGCGTGTCCGCGGTACGGAGCCCACGCTGGCGCGCTGAGCGCAGCATGCGCTTCGCGAGCGGGGCGAGAAAGACGCTGAACTTCGTGCGCCCCGGGACGATCCTGGAACTCGCGCGGATGCTCCTGAATTCGTAGTGTTCGGCGAGCCTCAAAAACATCGCGTGAAGCGGCGGAAAGAGATGCGTGTGCTGATGCGAGTCGATATGGGACACGTTCAGGCCGGCCTTCAAAACCTTCTGAATCTGCGCGTCCAGCTCCCGCTCGATTTCCGAAAGCTTGATCTTGCCCTTGACGATTCCCATGAAGAGCTGGCGATAGGTCTTCGGCAGCTCTCTCTTGGGCGCGAGGGTGCGGATCTCGTCCGGGCCGAGCAGGGGGCGCTCCTCCACGAGGGTGAGGTGAATGCCGACGTCGAGCTTGCGCCTCTTCTCCACCAGCCGGCAGGCGTGATCGAAGGCGCGGCCGCAGGGCACAATCGACGCCGCAGTCACGATCCCCTCTTCATGGGCTTCGAGGATGCCCCGATTGATGGCCTCGTGAGCGCCGAGATCGTCGGCGGTGACGATGAGTTTTCGCGTCATGCGGCGTGGCCCGCGTGGAGAGGCTTGCGTCCGGTGACCATCAGATGCGGCGAGGCGAAGCCGCGGTCGAGTTTCTCGACCGCGACCGCCTCGAATCCCGCGTTTTCAAGCCTGCGCTTCAACTCTTCTCCACTCTCGAAATACATGCTCTCACCCTTCGTGATCCGAAAGACCCGGGTGCTCAGGTACTCCTGAAGGCGGAGACGCTCGAACTTCCAGCGCGGCGTGGTCCCGATCTCCTTCACCACGAGGGTCCCGCCGGGAGAGAGCTTCTGAAAACACGCGCCGAGAAACGAGGTCCACGCGGCCTTCGGCACGAGATACAAAACGTCGATCACGCTCACCGCGTCGAAACCCGCCTCCGCTATGTCTTCGAGCGGGGCCGCCCGAAACTCCACGTTCGACCTTGTTCCCACGCTCTTCCTCGCCGCCGCGATCTTAGCGTCCGCGATGTCGATTCCAAGAACGTGGAGGTCGGGGCTCCGGAGCGCCGCCTCGTTCGAGACGAGACCATGGCCGCAGCCCACGTCGAGCAGAGTTCCCCGCGAAGGCAGCGCCCTCACCACCACGTCGAGGGGCGCCGACCACGCGCGCAGGAAAGTGTGAATCCGGACACCGAGCGGCTGGTCCGAGTAGAGGGCAAGCGACCGCACGTGAGGAACTAGGCCACGTCACGACGCAGGGCCAGCATCTCCCGCAGTATCTTTACGATGACCGCGGGGGAAGAGAGCGTCGAAACGCCGCGCGACCTCGGGAAATAGTCGACGCCGATCTGGATGATGTGGGCGCCCGCCTTGCGCGCCCGGCACAGGAACTCGACGTCGATGAAGCTCCCGTCACTTTTGAGTGTGAACTTCTGGAGCAGTTCGCGTTTGAAGAGCTTGAACGAGAAGTTCACGTCCTTGATCGCAAGGCCGAACAGGGCGCGCACCAGGGAGTTGTAGAAGAAGGAGTAGACGGTGCGCAGCAGACCCTCGGAGGTCCGGTCGAAGCGATAAGCGGAAACCACGTCCGCCTTCTGCACCCCGAGAAGGCGCACCGCGCGCCGCACCTCGTGAAGGTCGAAGGGCAGGTCGGCGTCGGTATAGAGCACCAGATCCTTGCTGGCCACTGCGTAGCCCGCCCGAAGGGTGCCGCCAAGCTTGAGGTTCTTCGGGTTGTGGACGGCCTTGACCCGGGGATCGCGGGCGCACAACGATTCGATGATCTGAGGCGTCTGGTCGGTCGACGCGTCGTTCACGAGGATGATCTCGAAGTCATCCGTGATCGGAGTGAGGGCGTCGACCGCGGCCTCGTAGGCGCGAACCACGTACTCCTCTTCGTTGAAGAGAGGGAAAACGACGCTGATCGACGGCATGGGCTGGGCCGAGGTTAGCGGGGAGCGAGCGGGTTGAGAAGCCGCTCATAGGTTTCAAGGGTCCGAGCCAGGGAATGGTCGGTTTCAACGAAGCGCCGGGCGCGTCTGCCCATCGCCCTGGCTTCCTCCGGGTTGCGCAGCAGGGAGTCGAGGGCGCGGGTGAGGTCGCCCTCCTCGTCCGTGGGATCGATCCGTCGGACCACATCCTTCGGGATCTCCGACTGATTGGCGATATCGGAGACGATCACCGGTCGGCCTTCCGCCATGACTCTCAGCAGGGCTGCGGAGGTTTCGCGCGCGGTCGGATAGCGCAGGTGGACCACGGCATTCGCCGCGGCCATGGCCGCCCGGAACTCCGTCTCGTCGAGCCGGCCGGTCACGATGGAGCGTCCCGACACCCCGTTGCGTGCGAGAAGTTCGGCAAGCCACAAGGAATCGCTCACGTGTCCGGCGAGGAGCAGGCGAACGTTCGGACGGAGCTCGGCGATCCTCGCCACCGCGCGCGCCACCGTCTCAATTCTCTTTTCGCGGGTTACCAGGCCAAAGCAGCCCAGAACGTAGTGCGCATCGCCAAGACCGTGTTCCGCGCGGAAGGCCGCCGCCGCACCCTCCGCCAGCGGCGCAGTTTGAACCGGCATGGCGAGTTGAACGCAGGCGAGATCCGGGCGAGCGGCCGCAATCGCCTCGACCATGAAGTTGTTGTGCGCACCCACCGCCCTCGCGGACCGCAGCGCCGGCTCGAACAGAGGAAACACGTAAGGAAGAAGATCGCCGGTGGTATTGAAGTGGGCGTCCTTCAAACGTTCTCCCTGGCCCGGGTAGACCGCTTCGATGGCGGCGAGAAACGACGCGTGCGCCCGGTCCGCTTCGACTTTCTTGCCCGGGTCCGACGGGTCGGCGGCGTAGGCCACCGCTTCGCGGGACTCGAGGTAGCGACGAGCGAAGGAGTGGTGCAGCACGAGGTCGTGGAGAACCACGGCGCCGGGAGCGCGCTCCATCCACTCATACATAAAGTCGTGCGCGGGCGCGTTGCCCATCTGGTAGACGACCGCGTCGAATGCACTCGCGGCGGCCCGCGCCGGAAGTTCGTCAATGGGAAACGCGGGGGCCGGCAGTACGTCCGCCACCTTCGCCTGATCGTGGAACAACTCGATCGAGTGGGGCCCGCGAAGGGCAAGGACGACGTCGACGGTGTAGTCCGCGATGCCGGTCGGGGAGGGAGGAAGCGGAGAAACGAAGGCGAGTCTCATCGCAAGTCCGTTCTTGGGAGCGGCTACCGCCGCGCGTGGAGCGCGTACTCGAGCGAACCGTAAAGCAGCGCGTTCAGGCGATCGACGTTCTCGTTGAAAGCCTCGACTACGGTCGGGGGGACCGATGACGATCCCTCGATTCGCCGAAGCTGGGACAGCGGTTCGACCGGCGAAAGCATCTCGATGCGGACATCGGCGAACCCCGCGGCGGCGGCGAGGAACGACAGTGTGTCGGGATGAAGCGGCTTCTGGTGGGTCAGGTCGCGATTGAAGACCTCGAGGAACCCTGTGACGCTGCGGGGATTCACGGTTTCGAGAATCAGGAGGCCGCCACTCTTCAAGACGCGGTGGGCCTCGACGAGGAGAGCCTGGAGCACGGGCGGGGGCAGATGCTCCGCCACCTGCGCGGCGAAGACGCCGCTCACGGAGCCCGCGGGCGTAGCTTTCAAGAACTGAACGAGATCGCCTTCGACCACATCGAGGCCGGAGGCGCGGCAGGCCGCCACCGCGGAGGCATTGCTCTCGACACCGCGACCGGCGATGCCCGCTTTCTTGAGTGCTTGAAGGAACTCCCCGCGACCGCAGCCCAGATCGAGGACGGGGCTTCCCGAGGGTGCGCTCGAGAAGTCACCCGCGTACTTCTCGAAGCGCGTCGCGAGGGCCTGGTCCGAGCGCCTGAAACTGTTCTCGAACGCGACATAGGCGCTGCTCTCGGCCGCGTCGACGGCGGCCCGGGCCTGCGTTGGCGAAGGAGTCGCGTTTTGAAGCGTCTCCCGCACGGCGCGCACCTCGGCGCCCATGACCTCGACGCGATCCACCAGACCCTTGAACCCATCGATCCGCCGCTGCAAGGATTCGAGGCGGCGATCGAAGGCCTCGAGAATCAGCTCCGATCGAAGCGTCGCATAACCTGAAGCCACGCGGTCCCGCGCGTCGGTTGTGGGCAGAAGGCGCTGGGCGTACTGGATCAGCGCGGCCGAGATTTCGCGCAGGTGGGCGATTGTCTTCGACTCTTCGGCGATGAAGCCGTTGAGGAGGCGCACCACGTTCGAGTTCCACTCCTGCTGCCTCGCGATGACCGGCTGCAGCGCCTCGGTAGCGCGCCGGTCGAGGAAGCCCCGTGACGTCGTCGCTTCAGACTCGGGCGCCGACCACAGTTTGTTGATGGCTTCGAGTTGGGCCGGCAACTCCTTGAGTTGTTCGACGGGAAGCGGAAAAGACACCAGACGGTCGAGGGCGGCGAGGGCCTTTTCGTAGGCTGCGTCCTCCTCGGCCTGACGCGCTTTCAGCTTGAAGAGCGGTCCATCCTCGGGCGGGTTTCGATCGAGGAGGCTCATCCGCGCTCCCCTACTTCCCTACCACTCCCTGAAGCGGCGAACTGGCGGAAGCGTATTTTCGCTTCGGCATGCGTCCGGCGAGGAACGCCTCGCGCCCCCCAAGCACCGCATGACGCATGGCGCTCGCCATCAACGCGGGATCCTTCGCCTCGGCGATAGCGGTGTTCATGAGCACGCCATCGGCACCAAGTTCCATGGCGATTGCGGCATCGGACGCGGTTCCCACACCGGCGTCGACGATCAGCGGAACCGTGATGGCCTCGCGAATCAGTTCGATGTTGATCGGGTTCTGGATCCCAAGGCCGCTTCCGATGGGAGCGCCCAGGGGCATCACCGCGGCAGCGCCCGCGTCTTCGAGCTTCTTCGCCATCACCACGTCGTCGGTCGTGTAAGGCAGGACGATGAAGCCCTCGCTCACCAGGATCTTCGTGGCTTCGAGCAGGCCCACGACGTCCGGGTACAAGGTTTTGGGATCACCGATGACTTCGAGCTTCACCCACTCGGACAGACCCGCCTCGCGGCCCAGCCTCGCGGTTCGCACGGCTTCGTCGGCGGTGTAGCAGGCCGCGGTATTTGGGAGGATGAAGATCCTCTTCGGATCAATGAAGTCGAGCAGCGTGCCCGCGCCCTTCGGGGCCTTTAGATCGACACGCCGCACCGCCACGGTCACCATATCGGCCCCCGAAGCCTCGTGAGCCGCGCGCATGATTTCGAAAGTCGGGTACTTTCCCGTCCCCACGATGAGGCGCGAGGCGAAGGACCTCCCCCGAATGGTGAAGGCGGTGTCTGTAGCTGGCTGAGTCATCGGTCTGATTCTCTCAGCGAACCTTCGCCGACGCTCGCCTCGGCCTGGTCCGGGCCCGGGGCGCGGCCTTTCCCTTGGGTTCGATGATCGGCTGATGTCCCGGGGGCACATATTTCTTCTCGATCGCCCGGTAGACCTTGGGACGTTTCGCGCGCAGGTACTCGAGGAACTGCTGCGGCTCCTTGAATTCGATCAGTTCGGGCTGCGGCGCGTTCACTTCGCACGATTGGTCATCGTAGGCGCGGCAGATGTGGGGCCGGTTCAAGTAGACCTCGCAGAGGTTCCCCGCACCCAGGTTTTTGCAGCGGGCCTCGAACTGGACGTACCACTCGCCCGCTTCGTCGCGGCACACCGAAACGCCGTGGTGATACAGATGCCAGAGGATTTCCGTGGCGAGCCTGGGCGTCGTGGGCGCGTTGATCCCCACCGCGACGTAGGTGCAGCACTTGGCGCACTGGAGGCAGGAGACGCGGCCGGCGGCGGGCGCTTCCTGGATGACGGTCAGGTTGACTTTTTGCATGGGCTCCGAAGAAGAGGTTACGAGGCGACGATGCGGCCGTCCACGAGGCGCACCACCCGGCGCGCATGGTTCATGACGCTCGGGTCGTGGGTCGAGAAGATGAATGTGGTTCCCGCCGATCGGTTGATCTCGAGCATCAGGTCGATCACGGCCTGGCCGGTTTCCGAATCGAGGTTGGCGGTGGGTTCGTCGGCGAGCACGATGAGGGGGTCGGTGACCAAGGCTCGCGCCACCGCCACGCGCTGCCTCTGACCTCCCGACAGTTCGTCGGGCCGGTGATGCATGAAATCTTCGAGGCCCACGCGGGCGAGGACCTCCCGGACTCGCGTCTTCGAAACCGTTCCCTGACGCTTGAAGAGAAGCGGGAATTCGACGTTCTCGTAGGCGGAGAGCACCGGGATGAGGTTGAAGGTCTGAAAGATGAAACCGATCTTGTTGGCGCGCAAATCGGAGAGAGCGTTGTCGTCGAGACTCTTGAGAGCGACGCCGTCGATCAGGACCTCGCCTTGAGTCGGAGAGTCGATGGCGCTCACGAGGTTTAGAAGCGTCGACTTCCCCGATCCGGACGGGCCGGCGATGGCGATGAACTCCGACTTCTCCACCTCGAGCGACACATCGTGAAGCGCGCGCACGATGGTTCGCCCGAGGACGTAGTCCTTGCTGACGTTGCGGACGCTGACGGAACCCATGAGCGACGACCGCCTAGAAGCTGTACTTGAGCCGGGCCTGGAAGGCGCGCTCGATCGGGGCGAGTTTGTATTCGGCGGTCTGCGGCCCGAAGAGAAGGACGATGTCGAGGCTCATCTGCACGTTGCCGGTGGGAGCATAGGCGACTCCCGGAGTGACGATGAGGCCGCGATCGGACAGGCCGCTCACCGCGCGCAGATTCAGGTCGAGATCGGCTGCGACATCGTTTCGGGTGAAAGCCACCGACGCGTAGTGGCGTCTGAGGCCGAGGTTGCTCGCAAACGGTATCGCGGCATCCACGCTCCAGGCCGCGAAAGCCGCGTTGCGGGCGGGCTCGGGGACTCTGGGATCGCGCGCGGTGGTGAGGTTGCGATCGAGACGCGTGGTGTACGCATCGAACTGCGATCCGCTCATTCCCTCGCCATTCCAGAAGTACTCGAAGGAGAAAGAAGAGTTGCCGGGAGTCCACAACGCTCCGGCGGCCGCGCGAAGGAACTCGTCGTCGGCGCGGGCAGGATCTATCTCGGATCCCCGATACAGAGCACTCTCCGCATGCAGCGCGATCGGGCCCCAGGTCCAGCCGAGGTCGAGCCCCCACAGGCCCGCGCGGTCGTTTCCGCCAAGGTACGTCAGGGCGATATCGGTGTCGTTGACGAGTAGTCGCGCTCGCACCGCGCCCGACCATTGGGGGTCGCTCTCTCGCGAAAGCGACCCCGGGAGGTCGGTGAGGTTCGCTTGCGCCCGGCCCGCCACGACTGTGATCGAGGCCCAGTCGGCCGGCGAGATGTCCATCCGCACCGCGTCGATGCCGGGTTGTTCGGTCCCTGGATTCGCCGGCGACTTCGGCGGCTCGAGGCGTCCGGTGGGATTCCAAACGAAACCCGAGCCCCAGCCGATCTTCTGTTTCCCAGCGCGCAGCAGGAAGCCATCTGGGGTCTTGTACTCCGCGAAGGCCTGGCGGAACGTGAGCTTCGTCGCGTCCGTCCGACCGGTCTGGCGCTCGACGAAAGCCGCGGCGCGGACCGCGAACTTCCCGAACGACTTGCGCCCGCTCGCCGTGACTCGAAAGAGGTTCTCGGTTGGGTCGAGGTCGAAAATGTTGTCGCGGTTGAGGAGCGTCGACTTCGAGCGATAGAGGAAGTCTTCGAGCCCGACCTCGAAGTCATCCGCGCCCGCGACCGCCGCGCTCGCGGCAAGCAGAAGGACGATGAGCAGCGACCCCGCGCCTCGGCGTACGCCCATAGCCTGGGTCAACGTTCTCGTTCGAGCGACGCGGGCGAGAACATTCTCTCGTCCAGTTTGGGCCGGTCGTCGATCTTCAGGAACTTGAGTTCGGTAAAGGCGCCGGTCTCGAGCGCGCTTTCCATGATCATCCGCGTCGGCCGCTTCCGACCGCCGATGGTTTCCACCTCGTCCGAGCGGAGAATCTTGAGTTTCTTGCCGGAGATCGTGAAGTATTCGGCGAGGCAGGGAAAGTGGGTGCCGTCCTTGCGCACGAGGTAGCGGACGCGGTCGTAGGCGACGCCGCGATTGCGGGCCTTCAGTTCGAGGACGTGACAGGGCACGCCGTTCACCGTCTCTTCGCCAGCCAGCGTGGCCTCGTAGTCGCGCGTCAGGGAGAGCCGAAAGATGTCGCCATTGTTGAAGTCGCCGCCACCGAACGTCTGCTTGGGTCCGACCCGCGCCACCTTCTCGGCCGCGGGAAGATAGATGTAGGTGTTGTCGTCGCGCCGCAGATAGACCGTGCCCTTCTCGCGGGGCGGGTCGGTGTACCGCACGAGGCCCCGGTCATCGCCCGACTTGAATCCCTCCATGGTGACGACCCGGGCTGATTTCCCGGTGCGATTCACGGTCATGCGAAGAACGTACGAAGCGGTCTCGCCGAGGATCGTCACCTGCGCCTTCTCGAGGATCCGAGTGGCTTCGTTGGGCGCCTGGGCCTGGACCTGCGCCGCGCCGAGAAGAATCACTGCGAGAAGACGGAGGATTGTCACGCCGCGCACGGCGTCATTGTCTCCCGCGAGGGCCAATAGTGGCTGGACGGGGTTGCTTCGTCGCGGTACCGGAACGAATGGCTCCTCGCAATGACGTAGTGTGGTTCGTCCGGACGCACGCGCTTGGTAGTGGGGTTCGCGGTGCCGCGAGAGGTTCCCAACTACCAAGGCCGTGATGTCCGACCGAACCACACTCACGTCATTGCGAGGAGCCATTCGTTTCGGGTTTGCGACGAAGCAACCCCGCCTTCCCACCTACCCCTTCAGCGGCTTCCTCGCGAAGTAGTACAGGGAGTACGCGAGAAGGGTGAACGCGGCGACGCCAACGACGTTGTTGGTCTCAAACGGACCGCCCACATGGAGCACGTTCGCGGGCACGCTGCCCGTGCTCTCGAGCGCTTTCACGCCGACCGCGAGCAGGCCGATGATGCCGCCGGCCGCGATGAGGCCCGACGCATAGAGCGAGCCGGGCGAGGTTTCTTCCTCGGCGGACTTCTCCGCTCCGCGTTCCGCCAGCCACTTCACAACGCCGCCCACGAAGATCGCCGCCGACGTTCCGACCGGCAGATACGCTCCGACCGCGAAAGACAGCGAGCGCACGCCGAGGAGTTCGACGGTGAGGACGAGGAAGACGCCGATGAGGACGAGACCCCAGGGGAGCTTCCGATTGAGGATGCCGTTGATGACCACGGACATCAGCCGCGCCTGGGGTGCGGTCGCCTGCTCGGAGCCGATGCCCTGGATCCACTGCTTCTCGACCTGCCCGGTGCTTCGGTCGAAGAGGTACTTGCCCTCGGGGATCGTGGATGACCCGATGACGTTGATGAGGGTGTACGTCTTCCCCGCGTGTTCGTACGAATCCGTCTCGACGGTGACGCCGTCGGGACGGGACGCGAGATCGACCGGGATCTTGACGTCGACATAACTCTCGAGGCCTTTGTTCATGAGGATGAGTGTCGCGCCGATCGCGAAACAGGATGCGAGGACGCCGGCCATGAGCGCGAGCTGCTGGGCCCGCGGTGTCGCGCCAATGATGTAGCCGGTCTTGAGATCCTGCGACGTGTTGCCGCCGTTTGCGGCCGCGATGCAGACGCTGCCCCCGATCATCAACGCGAGGGCGCCGTAGGGCGCCGCGGTCCAGCCGACCACGAGAAACAGGGCGCAGGTCGCCATCAGGGTGGCGATGGTCATGCCGGAGATGGGGTTCGACGACGTGCCGATGAGGCCGCAGATGCGCGATGAAACCGTCACGAAGAGGAAGCCGAACACCAGGACGAGGATGGCGGCGATGAGATTGGCCCCCCAGCTCGTGGGCGCCCCGGGAATCGGCATGAACGTCAGCATCGCCCACATGGCCACGATGATCATCAAAGACCCGCCCATGACCACCGTGATCGGAAGATCCTGCGAGGTACGTCCCACCGCAACCACGTCCGCACTGCCCTGGCCACGCGACTTCTTGAGCTCGGCCACACTCGACTTGAGGGCGGAGAGGATCGTGGGCATCGTGCGCATCAGGGTCAAAAGGCCGGCGGCCGCGACCGCGCCCGCGCCGATGTAGCGGATGTAGAAGTTCCACAACTGTGACGACGTCATGTCCGCGATCGGGATGACCGCCGGGTAGATGGGTGTGGCCACCAGGGTCCCGAAGAACTTGATCGTCGGCATCATCACGAACCATGAGAACAGGCCGCCCGCGAAGATGACGCCCGCGATCTTCGGTCCGATGATGTAGCCGACCCCGAGGTACTCCGCGGTGGTCGCGGCGCTGATGGTGGCGCCGGGCAGCCATCTCGGCGAATAGGAGGGCGATTCCGGAAACAGAGCGAGTGCGTTGCTGTTCTGAAGGAAGGTGTAGACACCGCCGAGTCCGAGGCCCCAGAAGACGCGGCTCGCGAAGGACCCGCCTTTTTCGCCCGCGATCAGGACGTCGGCGCAGGCTGCCCCTTCCGGATAGAGCAGGTTCCCATGTTCCTTGACGATGAGTTGGCGGCGGAGTGGAATCATGAACAGCACGCCGATAAACCCGCCGATCAGCGCCAGCACCAGTATGCGGGAGTATTCGAGACCGAAACCCAGGAAGATGAGCGCTGGCAGAGTGAAAATCACGCCGCCCGCCACCGACTCGCCCGCGGAGCCCGTGGTCTGGACGATGTTGTTCTCGAGGATGGTGGGACGCCCGAGAGCGCGCAGAACCGAGATCGACAGAACTGCGATCGGGATCGAGGCGCCGACGGTCAGACCGGCGCGCAAGCCGACGTAGACGGTGACCGCGCCAAAGATGATCCCGAACGCCATGCCGATGAGGAGGGCCCTCGGCGTCAGCTCCGCGACATTCGCGTCATCGGGAATATACGGTTTGAACGCTTTCGGCTCCGCGACAGTTTCGGCCATGGGGTCTCCTAAGGATTGATGCACTGAGCCTACGCCGAAACGCGGGGGCGGCGAATCATTTTGCTCAAGAAGGTTTCCCGTTCCTATACTGCGGCCGGCGTCATGAAACTCCGATTCCTGCCCGTCCTGTTCCTGCTGGCGATGTCGTCCGCCGCCCCGGCCCAGGTGCCTCAGCAATTCGATCCCGAATACCTCGAGAACATCTACGGCCCCATCCGTGACGTGAGCTTGAGCGACCTCGTCTTCAGTTCGGAGTCGTACAGCGGCCGCGGGATCCGGGTCAAAGGGCGCGTCACTCCGCAGGGAATCCAGGGAATGGAGTTCGAGATGGAGGACGCGGGCGCGCGCGTGACCCTGATCCCGATCCGTTCGAACATGAACACCGAGCAGCTCATGAGCCTGAGCGGTCAGCGGATCGAGGTGACGGGCCTCTTCACGTCCACCCAAGGTCAGACCGGACAGACCGGACAGGCGATCAACAGCGCCGGCGTCATTCAGTTCTGGTCCTGGGCCGGCCCCCCCGAGAAGGTCGGCCGGGACAAGGGCGCCATCCTCTCCCTGGAGCAATTGGTGGCGCGCGCGGGGAAGATGGACGGCCAACTCGTGCGCGTTGTGGGCAAGTTCCGCGGCCGTAATCTGTTCGCCGACCTCCCCGCGCGCTCGATGCGCTCCAGCAACGACTGGGTGATCAAGGATTCCCTCTTCGCGGTCTGGGTCACGAACCGCAAGCCGAAGGGCGATGGTTTCGAGCTCGATCCCGCCATCCGGCGCGACACCAGCCGATGGGTGGAGGTCATCGGCCGACCGACCACCCGAAACGGCGTGGTGATCCTCGATGCCCTGCAGGTAGCGCTCACCCAGCCGCCGACGGCCAAGGCGGACGCCGCGCCGCCTCCGCCTCCGCCGGAGCGACCCAAGATTCCGCCCGTGA
Organism: uncultured Acidobacteriota bacterium; assembly: GCA_964494295.1. Taxonomy (GTDB): domain Bacteria; phylum Acidobacteriota; class Vicinamibacteria; order Fen-336; family JAGNNV01; genus JAGNNV01. Next base: position 6,503 of record CAZBTT010000025.1, on the reverse strand, counting down.
TCGTTTTCTCGCTGCCCCTCGATGGAGAGAGCGACTTCGACTTCTCCGGTCGGATCATCGTCCAGTTCAACAACGACATGGACGAGGAGAGCTTCAAGGGACGCGTCGGGCTTCGCTACGAGGGCCCGGCGATGCCCGGCGACCCCGGCTTCGAATCGATGCGCGTGTCTTACAACCCCGGCTCGAAGGCGCTGATCGTGGACCCCGGGGCGCCCATCCTCCGCGGACGCGTGCTGGATCTCGTGCTGTTGACCGGCATCGTCGATCTCGACGGCCAGCCCCTGACTCGTCGCGACGGGAAGCCGCCACAAGGCGACATCGCCGAAATGCTGCGGTTTAGGTGAGCTATCTATGAGCTGGGGGGCCTGAGCCCCCCAGACCCCCGCGCTCCGGCGGAAGTGAATTCCGCCTGCGCTAAGCGACACCCAAACGCTTAAGCGCGCTGGCGCCGATGTCGCGGCGGAACTGCGCGCCATCGAAATCGATCTGGGCCACGGCCTCGTAGGCGCGATTGAGCGCCTGAGGCAGCGAGCCGCCCACCGCGGTCACCGCGAACACGCGGCCACCGTTGGTCATCAGTTTCGCTCCGTCGAGTGTGGTCGCTCCGTGGAGAATCTGGAGGCCCTCTTCCGAATCCGGTATCCGTCGAATCTCGCGGCCCTTGACCACGCTGTCGGGATAACCCTCGCTCGCGACCACGACGCAGACCGCGGGCTCCTTGGCCCACTCCACCTTCACGTCGGCGAGCGCGCCGTCGGCCACCGCGACGAGGAGCGAGGCGAGGTCGCTCTTGAGCCGCGCCAGAATCACCTGACACTCGGGGTCGCCGAAACGCGCGTTGAACTCGAGAACCCGAGGCTTGCCGTCGGTTCCGATCATGAGACCTGCGTAGAGCACCCCCGAGAACGTCCGCCCCTCTTTCGAGAGGCCGGCGATCGTGGGGATGATGATCGTGCTCATGATCTCCTTGTGGAGTTCGAGCTTGAGATTGAGGGCGGGTGAGATGGTTCCCATGCCGCCGGTGTTGGGACCCTTGTCGCCATCGAGAAGGCGCTTGTGGTCCTGCACGCTCGCGAGCGGCACCGCGCGCGATCCGTCGCACAACACGAGGAACGAAACCTCTTCACCGGGAATGAACTCCTCGATGACCACACGCTCGGAGGCCTTGCCGAAGCGTTTGTCCTTCAGCATCGAGGACGCGGCGGCGAGCGCTTCTTCCTTCGTCTCGCACACGATCGCGCCCTTGCCGGAGGTCAGGCCGTCCGCCTTGACCACGCAGGGGATCCCCAGCTTGCCTTCCTTGAGGATGCGCTCCGCTTCGTCGAACGAACCGCAAACCGAGTAACGCGGGGAGGGCACATTGTTTCGGGTCAGGAATTCACGGGCGAAGACCTTCGATCCTTCGATCTCCGCGGCCGAGCGTGTGGGTCCAAAGATGCGCAGACCGCGTTTCTTGAACTCATCCACGATTCCGAGAACCAGGGGAAGTTCAGGCCCGACGATGGTGAGGTCGGCCTTAATGGTTTGCGCGAAATCGGCGAGCTCGACGGTGTTCGAGGCCTGGATCGGAACGAGCCGCGCGTGTTTTGCGATGCCGGCGTTCCCGGGCGCGCAGTAGATGTCGTCGACGGCACCTATTGTGCTCTCGCGGAGCTTCGCCACAATCGCATGCTCACGCGCACCATTTCCAACCACCAGGATCTTCATTCCTGCCCCCTATGGTCTGTTCAAACGGGAGGGGTTGTCAACCCCCGCGGAGAAGTAGAGTTCCCGGCCAATGGCTGACCCGGGGACAAGGCTCATAGGCATCCTGGCCGCCGCCTGTGCGCTCTTCTCATTGGGCTTCGGAGGCTACGCCGCGTGGGACCAGGACTGGACGACCGATGAGCGCATTCATCTCGGCTGGTCGGAGCGGTTCTGGAATACCGGCGAAACCGAGCGTGATTCCGTGGGACGTTATGAATCAAAGACGCCGATCCACGTGCCGAACGTCGTGTTTCGCCAATGGGTCGAGAGCCGCGGACCCGAACCTCTCCGCCCACGCCTCGGTGGCGACTACGGACATGCCGAAGCCGGGGTCTAGCGCGAACTCCCGTTTCCGCCGCGAAGCCTTCGATCCACCGCCGCGGCGTAGACATCCCGCGCGACCAGACCCGTTGCCGCAGCCGCTTCCTTGCCGGCCTGACGAGGAGTAGCGCCCATCGCGACCTCGGCCTCGTAGCGCACGAGCGCCTCATCGATATTCCCAGTCTTCACTGCTTCGACACCCGCGCCCGCGACCACCAGGACAATTTCGCCAAGAACCTCGGGCCGACTCTCGAGGTCCTTCGCGATCACGCCGAGGGGGGCCCGCTTCAATTCTTCATGGAGCTTTGTGACCTCTCGACAGAGAAATCCTTCGCGATCGCCGAGAACCGCGATCATGTCGCGGAGGCTTTCCACCACGCGATGCGGTGACTCGTAGAGGATCAACGTGCCTCTAGCTGATTTCAATTCCTCGAGCCGGGTGCGGCGCGCCGAGGCGGTGCGCGGCAGGAAACCCGCGAAGAGGAATTCGTCCGTGGGGAGACCACTCACCGACAGAGCTGCGACGACCGCCGAAGGACCGGGGATGGGACTCACCTTGATGCCCCGCTGATGAGCCGCCCGAACGAGGGAAAAACCGGGGTCCGAAATGGTTGGCGTGCCGGCGTCGCTCACGAGCGCAATGTTGAATCCGCCGGCGATTTTGCCCAGGAGTTCGTCGATTCGAGCTACTTCGTTGTGCTCGAAACAGGAAATGAGGGGCTTTTTGATGCCGAGATGGTGGAGCAGTTTGGACGTTCGCCGCGTGTCTTCGCATGCGATCAAATCCACTTCTTTCAGGCACTTAACAGCCCGGACCGTAAGGTCGTCCAGGTTGCCCAGAGGGGTCGCCACGACGAAGAGAGTCCCCCTCGTTTCCTTGACAGTTTCAGAGGCCATCGCCTAGCATTCCCTTCAATTCCCGCGCGTTCCTTGGGGTTTCGACTGGAGAGCCGTTCTTTTTCCAGGAGTTCATAAAGACGTTATTTGAGGAGAAGAGGCTCTTGGCCGAGATCAGGTTGCAAGAAGGCGAGACTATCGAAAGCGCCCTCCGCCGCTTTAAGCGAAAAGTCCAGCAGGAAGACATCATCAAGGATGTCAAGAAGCATAGTTTCTATTTGAAACCGGGCGAGAAGAAGCGCGTGAAGCAGGCACTCGCGCGCAAGCGGAGCCGTAAGAAGTACCGTCGCGAAGACTAAGAGCGCTCGGCGTTCACGCCTTGTGCTGAGTTCGTCGAAGAGCATGGTCGAAGCACCTGCGCTGAGCTCGACCAGGAGCTTGGTCGAGGCACGGAGGGCTAGACCTAACTGGTAAGGCAGGAGCCTTGAAAGCTCCCGGGCTTCACGGCCCTTCGGGGTTCGAGTCCCCGGCCCTCCGCCAAGCCTGGGCGGAGCCCAGGCTCTGGCGAGGGCCGGAGCATCGGTGCCTCGCTAGCGCTCGTCATCGAGTCCCAACGCAGATGCCAAGCCTGGGCGGAGCCCAGGCTCTGGCGAGGGCCGGAGCATCGGTGCCTCGCTAGCGCTCGTCATCGAGTCCCAACGCGGATGCCAAGCCTGGGCGGAGCCCAGGCTCTGGCGAGGGCCGGAGCATCGGCCCATCGCTACGCTCAGCGGCGAGTCCCAAACACGCGGTGCCCAGCCTGGCCCTTCATGGCGAGCGCGCGTAAACGCTGATCGTCCCTTCACCGGCGCCAACGACCGCGATGGACCGAAATCGCGTGTCGGCGCCCAGCCAGGCCTGCGGCACGATTCCGGGATTGCCCGGAAGGATCAAATGCGTCACGCCCGCCTTGTCGAGAATGGCCGAGCGCTGTTCGGTCGCCAGGGGCCCATAGAAAGCTCTCACCGTCGCCATGCGCTCGTCGAGGTATGGCGGCATCGCACCAGACAGCCACGGATGAGACACATATGCCTTGCAGCTCGTGAGCGCAATCGTATAGAGACCGATGTCCGCGGGAGAAAACGAAATGCTGTCGGACCCACAGGTCGCACGCTGCGCGACGGCGGCCTCGCGGCGCGACGACGGCGGAAACCAGAAGGGTTCGGGCGTAAGCACAATCTTGACCGCGATAACGGAGGCCGACGAGAGAACAAGAGCAGCGCCCGCAGTTACCCATGGGGGCCAACGCGCCAAGCCCAGTGCGCCCAACATCAGCAGCGGCAAGCCCATGCCGACCGCAAACTGCGAGGAGAACGTTACGGGTCTGACCACAAGCATGAGCGCGGCAAGCGCTACCCAGAGCCAGAGCTGGAGGCGAAACCGACGCGCCGCCTCATCTGGGGGCGCGCCCCGAACGCTCAACATTGCAAGCAGGAGAGCCGGCGCCAGGGCCATGGCGAAGTCCGAAACCGACGGCAAAGAGTAAGCACTGCTCGCGTAGTCTCGGAACGAATCGATCCCAAAGAAGACCCAGAACAAGTAGCCGCAGCCCGGCAGAAGAAGTATCAGCGGAACGAGCTCGCGGAGCCAGTTTCGAGGGCTGTAGGTCGCCAGAACGAAGACCCCCTGCACAACGCCCAGGATCACGAAATCGTACGGCCTTACGAGGCACAAGGTGAGGCCCAGGAACACCGCGACGCCCAAGTCTCTCGGCCCGCGGATTCGTCCATAAGCCATGAAGGCACACAGGAGGAGCATTGTCGAAAAGAGCCAGTGTGGATTCGCGAGAGCCGCGAGGAACGGAAAGAGGCCGACGGACAGATCCACGCATCGGGCTACCGGCAGAGACGTCCACTCAAAGAGAAAGCCGCCGAAGCCGCCGCCCACGAGCACGAGCAGCAGGGCCGGCGTCGCATGGGATGTCGGAAGGCCAGCGCGCCTGAGGGCGTGTCCAACGGCGACCACAAGCGCGCCCAGCACGACGATCGAGAAGAGACGGTAGGCGAGGAAGGGCCGGCGCCCGAGCAGTCTGGACAACTTTCCGACCATCCACCATTCCAGATTGACAAGTACCCGGGGCTGTTCCGCTGGAACCAGCTTGTTGTCGAACAAGAAGCGACCGTCCTCGGACTGCTGGACAAACGAAACGTAGTTGTGGAAGTCATCGACCCAGTGGAAGGTGCCGACGAAGGTCCGGCCAGGCGGTGGAGCGAGAGCCGCCAAGAGATACGGAAGCGTCGTGACCGTGGCCAGGAACAGCCAAACGAGGACCGAGGGCCGTATCCCGCGCCCCGATCCTCCCGCAACCGACTCCCGCATCACCGGCATGGTACCAGCGAGGCCCGGTGTTCGGAGGACACCCGCGGCGCGGCTACGACTTCGCGGCGGGTGCTTGCTGCGGCTTGCCGATGTGCGGCTCGAGTCTCGTGACGATCAGCTTCGCGAGTTCCGGGTGTCCGCGTTTCCAGCGGTCTTCGATGTCGAGGTCCACGACTTTCTTCGCGAGGGACGGAAACCGTCGCCGGATCGCGGTGACGTGGTGGTCTTCGCTTTCGTTCATGACGAAGATGTGGTCGGCCCACTCCAGAAGTTCACGGGTCACCACGACCTGGGCGAAGGGCGCCACTCCACAAGACCTCACCTCGAAGCGCGGATCATTCTCGTAAAGATCCTCGGCGGTCTTCGACCGATCAATGTTGGCTGTGCACACAAAAAGGACGTGCTGCCGATGTTCGCCTGGGCCGAAGAAGTCCATTGGAGGGAGCGGGAATTGTAGCGCGGAGGGTCGAACCGCTCCTTCCCCGCGCATGGCCCTCTTCGCCCGGCCTATACTCCCGCGCACGACCTAACGACGTCCTTAACCGGGCGCCGCCCTTGGTGCTTTCGGCATCCCTGTCATCGGAGATCAGGACCATGAAAACAACGTCTCGCCCCCGGCTTGCCTTGCGCTCCGCGGCTCTGGCCTCCCTGGCCCTGCTGGTTGCCGCGCCGTCCGCTTTTGCGGCCAGGACACCGACCTACGCGATCACCAAAGCCAGGGTGGTGACGGTGTCGGGCGCGGTGATGGAAAACGCCACCGTCGTCCTGCGCGATGGCCTGGTGATCGACGTCGGGCCATCGGCCGTGATCCCGAAGGATGCTCGCGTGTTCGACGGCACGGGTCTCACGATCACGCCGGGCCTGATCGACGCGTACTCGGGCTCTGGAATGCCGGCCGCTCGTCCATCGGGCGGAGGGGGAGGCGGAGGAGGCGCAGCGGCGGCAGCGCCGGCGACACCCCCGGCGAATCCCATCAACCCTGCCTCCAACATCCACGAACGAATCCGCGCAGCCGAGGCCCTCCGCGCTCGTGATTCGGGCGTCACCACGATCGTACCGATCCCGCGTGAGGGCCTGGTGTTCGGCGCGGCCTCGGTGATGAACCTGATCGGCGACCGGCCCGAGACCATGGTGGTGAAGGCGAACGTCGGTCTCGCCGCCGCGATGACCACCCTCGGGCAGCGCTACCCCGGTTCGCTCATGGGCACGATGGCGTTTCTCCGTCAGTCGCTTCTCGATGG
>CAZBTT010000024.1:0-19715 GCA_964494295.1 uncultured Acidobacteriota bacterium | reverse complement strand
CGTGGGGTTTCTCTCACCAGTCACGGACCTTGGTCCGTGAACCGACTCGCAATGAGGAGAGGTCCAATTGGCTTGGTCGCGGCTGGGACGCCCAATTCAAACGAATGAACGCGTAGTTCGGCGCGCGTCCCTTGCGCAAGGACGTGCGGGTTATCCTGCCGTGCAACAGGCGGGTTCACTCGATGCGACTCTTTTCCGGATTCCTCGCGGCGACACTTCTCATCGGCGCATCCGCCTCTGCAGCGAAGCTTGCCTCCACTGAGGACGATGCGCTGCTGCGCGACGCGACGGTCGCGATCGAACGCGCGCGCATGGACCTCATCGGGGTTCGACGCGATCTACACACCTTCCCCGAACGAAGCGGGGCCGAATCCCGCACCGCGGCCATCGTCGCCGCGCGGCTTCGAGCGCGCGGCCTGGAGGTCCGGACCGGCGTGGGCGGACACGGCGTGGTCGGAATCCTCCGCGGAGCGCAGCCTGGTCCCGTGATCGCCTTCCGCGCCGACATGGACGCGGTCCCGTCCAGCGCGCCCGACCCCGTCGACTTCCGCTCGCAAGTGCCCGGCCTTCGCCACATCTGCGGGCACGATATCCACACCACCGTCGGGCTCGCGATCGCGGACGGTCTCTCGGCCATCGCCGATCGGCTCCCGGGGACGGTGGTCTTCCTGTTCCAGCCCGCGGAAGAGTCAGCCACCGGCGCCCAACTGATGCTGGCGGACGGCGTCTTCGATGCGGTTCGGCCCAAAGAGATTTTCGCTTTCCACACGGCGCCGCTCGAAGCGGGACGCATCGGCACAAAACCCGGCGCGATGCTGCCCGCCCGTGACCACGTGAGCGTTTCGTTCAGAGCGCCCGCGAATCGCAATGATCTCGGCCAGCAGGTCGCGATGAACCTCGCGGCTCTCGCCAGCCCCGGAATCGGTTCGTCGAGCGCCGAGCCCTTTGTCATCGTTCAGTCGCAGCAGACGGAGTGGCTCTCGGGTTCGGGCCAGTGGCGGGTGAGCGCGAACCTGACGGTTTCCGGGCCAGCGGCCCGTGAGGCGGCCCGCACCCGCCTCGACGCGGCGCTTGGAGAACTCCGGCTGGGCGGTTTCAGTCCAGCCGTCGACTGGCAGCGCAGAATCCCCGGCGCCTTCAACGATCCGACACTGGAGTTGTCGCTTCGGCCGGCGATCGAGCAGGCGATGGGAGCGGGCAACCTGGTCGTGAGTTCCACTCTCCCTACCCCGTTCTCGGAAGACTTCGGCTGGTTCACGGACGAAATGCCGGGCGTCATGTACTGGCTCGGCGTCGCGAACGCGGAGCGTGGCTGGTCCGGACTCCCCCATAGCCCGGACTACGTTGCCGACGAAGAATCGATCCAGGCCGGCGCGCGCGCCATGGCCGCGGTGATCCTGAACCGGCTGCGGGCCGGGAGCCCGGCCGCCGCACTTCGCTGAAGAGGCTCGACGCGAGGATCAGGCGCCGAAGAACTTCCGGACCCGCGCCGCCACCTGGCGATCCGTCATCTTGTCGGCTGATTCAACGGTGAGAAGCAGTTCGTTAAGGCGGTGTTTCTTGAGGCGCTTCCCGAGTTCGAACTTCGCCTCGCCGGGACCGAACACCACCAGCGCGGAGGAGTCCCGGATCGTGGCGATCACCGCGTCGTAATACAGATTCAACTGTTGTTTGAGCGCCCGCTCCCGAAGGTCGCTCGCCGGCGCCTTCTGAGCTTCGAACGAGCCCTTGAGGGGCGAATCCCCACCGCGCCGCAACTGCCGGTTGACCGGCGAGATGACGAGCCGGATCTCCTCGCCGTGGTCGGTCAAGGCCACGACCACCGCCTTCCCGTGGTCGATCCATAAACCCGCTCTTGCTTTCATGGCTCTCTCCTTCGTCTGTCGGCGGTCCAGAGGGAAACGCCGGCCACGATGAGTGTGGGCCTCTTCGGGACGCAGGATCAATGATGCGGACAGACCATGGTCGAGGAGGCTCACCGGGATTCGCGCGCGAGGGAACTTTCCACATCCGACCTTCGTCCAGTCCGACAGCTAGTGTGTGTTACACAGTAGCCTGAGGAAAGGACGCGAAACCGCGAAAACCGAGGTGGCCGAGAACACAGCGGACTGGTCGTCACAATTGCGCAGGGGCGTGCTGGAGTTGTGCATCCTGCAGGTCCTGCGCCATAAGGAGAGCTACGGCTACGAAATCGTAACGACGCTCGGCTCCCTCGGCCCGCTGGCCGCGGGCGAGAACACCGTCTATCCCCTGCTGCGGAGGCTCAAGGCCGAGGGACTCCTCGACACCCTGACTCGAGATTCCCCCCCCGGTCCGCCGCGGCCGGACTACCGATGGACGTCCGAGGGACGAGGCCGACTCGGCGCGCTGCATAAGGAATGGGAGGCGATGGCGAGCGCCGTCCGCCAATGTTTGAGCCTGAAAAAGGAAGAGCCGTCATGATTCAAGAGAACCCGATCATCCGCCAGTACATGGCAAGCCTCCAGGCCGGCCTCGCCGGACTCAACGAGATCGACCGGGCCGAGGTGGTTCGCGACATCGAGAGCCACATCGCCGAAGCCGTGGCCGCGGGTCAACCCCTCGAACGCGTCCTGGGCTCGCTTGGCCCGTCCGAGTCCCTGGCACGCGCCTACACCGTCGAGTTGCTGATCAAGAAGCCGAGCGCCTTCAAGGCGCCCGGCAACCGCGCGCTTCGAATCGCCGGCCTGGTCCTCGTGGGCGGCATCCCCACCATCGTCGCCTTCGCGGTCCTTGGCGTGGTGGGCGTCACCTTTTCGCTCACCGGCGTGGTCCTTCTCCTCGCCGGAAAGGCCGCCCTCACTGAGGCGCTCCCGTGGTGGATCACCATGGACGCGGACCCGCGCCTGGCCGTCATGCTCGGGCCAGTGATGTCGGCAGTGGGTCTGGCGCTGCTTGGAGGATTGTGGCTCTACGTGCGAATGGCCACGAACGTCGTGCGTCGGGTTCTGCCGCCGCCGAAGGGGTAGGCATTTTCCGATATCGAAACTGCGCCTGGCCCTGCTACGCCGCCTCTATAGTGACCGGAAGCGAAGAGAATCCGTCACTTTCGACAAGGAGCGATGATGCCGATCCACAACCAAGAGGACGCCACCCGTCGGGACTTCATCAACACCACCATCGCCGGGGCGGCGGGTGTGGTTGTCACGGGACTCGCGAACTCGCCTTCAGCATTCGCACAGGACGAGCGCGCCGCGATCGTCGCGCAGATCAAGGCGCAGCGGGAAGCCACCGTGCAGTCGCTGCGGGAGTGGATCGCCCTGCCCTCGATCGCGGCCGAGAACATCGGCTATCCCAAGGGGGCTGAGTACATGGCGCAGCTCGCGCGCGAGGCGGGCTTCACGCATGTGGAATTGATCCCGACGAAAGGAAAGCCGGGCGTATTCGCGACCCTCGACGTTGGCGCGCCCACAACCCTCGGGCTCTACTTCATGTACGACGTGAAGCAGTACGACCCCGCGGAGTGGACGCAGCCTCCGCTCGAGGGACGGATCATCGATCGGCCGGGGCTCGGCAAGGTCATGATCGGCCGCGGCGCCACGAACACCAAGGGGCCTCAGACGGCATGCCTCGCCGCCCTTCGCGCGTTCAAGGCGGCCGGGCGGAAGCCTCCCATCAACCTCGTCCTCGTGGCCGAGGGCGAAGAGGAGATCGGCTCACCCAACTTCTCGGAGATCGCGTTCAAGCCCGAGGTCGAGGCGGCGTTGCGCAAGTGCGTCGGCGTCATCATTCCCCTCGGCAGCCAGGACGCGGAGGGCGGCGTCCAGGTGAACCTCGGCGCGAAGGGCATCGTCGAGATGGAGATCGTCTCGAGCGGCGAGAAATGGGGGCGCGGGCCATCGAAGGACGTGCACTCGAGCCTGGCCGCGCAGATCGACAGCCCGGCCTGGCGTCTCGTGCAGGGTCTCAACACGCTGGTGCAGGCCGACGGACACACCCCGGCGGTCGAGGGTTTCTTCGACAAGGTGAAGCCCCTGAGTCCCGAGCTCAAGAAGGTCCTCGCCGACGCGATCCCAAAACGCAGTGAGGCCTCGGCGAAGAAGGCGCTCAGCACACAGCGGTGGATCGGCGACGAGCCCTGGGCGGTTTCTCTGGAGCGTCTCGTCTCCCAGCCCACGATCAACATCGAGGGCCTGGTGGGCGGCTACACCGGCCCCGGCGGCAAGACCATTCTCCCGCACCGGGCGGTAGCGAAAATCGACATGCGTCTCGTGCCGGACATGACCGCGAAGGAGACCCTCGAACTCGTGAAGAAGCACCTCGCGAAGCATGGCTTCAAAGACCTCGAGGTGAACATGAGCGGCGGTTATGACCCGACCGAAACGCCCGCGGATTCGAAGCTCATCAAGGGCATCGTCGCGACCTATCGGAAGGCGGGCCTCGATCCCCTGCTGTGGCCGCGGCTTGCCGGTTCGTGGCCCGGCGTGACCTTCACGGGAGCGCCTTTGAAGCTCGCGGCCGGACAGTTTGGCCTCGGTATGGGCGGTGGAGCGCATGCCCCGGACGAGTTCTGGCTGATCGAATCATCGAACCCCAAGGTGGCGGGCATGGAGGGCGCCACAACGTCCTACGTCGATCTGTTCTATTCGCTCGTGTAACGCGCGGAGCGAACAAGCGGCGCGAAGCGCTTCGGCCGCGAGGCCCTGTCCGTTTCCGTGAGAGCATTGCTCTTCACCGATGACGACTCAAGAAGCTGCGGCGGCCGTGGACACGCGAGGCATCGGCGGCCACCCGGCCGGCCTGACCACGCTCTTCCTCACCGAGCTGTGGGAACGCTTCAGTTACTACGGCATGCGGGCCATCCTGGTCCTCTTCATGGTGGCGCCCATCGTGGACGGCGGCCTCGGCTTCGACACCGTGCAGGCCAGTTCGCTCTACGGGACCTACACCATGGCGGTCTACCTGCTGGCCCTGCCCGGCGGCTTCGTGGCCGATCGATGGCTGGGACAGCGGCGGGCGGTCCTGCTCGGCGCCTGCTTCATGGCCGCGGGTCAGTTCGTTCTCGCCGTGCATTCGATGCCCACGTTCTACGCCGGCCTCACCCTCATCGCGGTCGGCACGGGCCTGCTCAAGCCGAACATCTCCGTCCTGGTGGGCCGTCTCTACGGCCCGGGCGACGTCCGCCGCGACAGCGGTTTCTCGATCTTCTACATGGGCATCAACGTCGGCGCGCTCATGGCGCCTCTGGTGTGCGGGTGGCTCGCCGAGAGCCCGGCTTTCAAGGGGTGGCTCGCGGGCCTGGGCCTCGACCCCGCGCGCAGCTGGCACTATGGTTTCGGGGCCGCGGGGATCGGCATGCTGGTCGGGATCGCGGTCTTCATGATGCAGAGCGCTCGCCTGCCCGGCGACGAGGAGCGCGCGGCGGCCCGGGCCGCGGCGGCTGCGGGCCAGCCGGAGCGCCTTACGAAAGAGGAATGGAAGCGGCTGGGCGCCATCGTCATCCTCTTCGCATTCACCATCATGTTCTGGGCGGCCTACGAGCAAAAGGGGGCGAGCCTCAACCTGTTCGCCAAGCGGCTGGTGGACACGAACGCCTTCGGGTTCCAGTTCCCCGCGAGCTGGCTGCATTCCCTGGCCCCGCTCTACGTGATCCTGCTCGCCCCGGTTTTCGAGCGACTCTGGGTTCGTCTGGGCACGCGGCAGCCTTCGAGCCCGGCCAAGTTCTCGCTTGGCCTCTTCGCGATCGCGATGGCGTTCTGCCTGCTCGTTCCTGCTTCGGCGCTCACCGCGAGCGGCAAGATCTCTCCGCTGTGGCTGGTCGGTGTCTATTTCTTCGACGTGGTCGGCGAGCTGTGTCTCTCTCCGGTCGGACTCAGCACGGTGACGAAGCTTTCGCCGGCCCGGTTCGTGGGGCTGATGATGGGCCTGTGGTTCTTCGCGACATCGCTCGGCAACAAGCTCGCGGGATTCCTGTCGGGCTTCTTCGTGGCCGACGATGCTACTCGGCTGATGCAGCTTTATGGCGGCATCGCGGTGGCGCTCCTCGCCTCTTCGGCCCTGCTGTTCGTGTTGACGCCGAAGATCCGTCAATGGTCGGGCGAAGCCTGAGATGGCCCGAAGGCTCGTCTTAATCAGCACATCCACCGTATTCGGGACTCGGTATCTCGAGCACGCTTACCCTGAACTGCGCGACGCATTTGGGAGTATCGCCCGGGTGCTCTTCATCCCCCACGCCCTCAAGGACCGAGACGCCTACGCCGTCAAGGCGCGCCCCGCTTTCGAGGAAATGGGCTACGGGCTCGATTCGCTGCACGAGGCGTCCGACCCCCGCGCGGCCATCGAGCGGGCCGAGGCCATCTTCTGCGGCGGCGGCAATACGTTCCGCCTCCTGAAAGCTCTTTACGAGATGGGCGCCCTCCCTCTCATCGAGAAGCGGGTGAAAGACGGCATGGTCTACGCGGGAGCGAGTGCGGGATCGAACCTGGCCTGCCCGACCATCCGCACCACGAACGACATGCCCATCGTGCAGCCGCCCTCCTTCGACGGCCTCGGTCTCGTCCGTTTTCAGATCAACCCCCATTACATCGACCCGGCACCCGACTCCACTCACATGGGCGAAACGCGGGAGGTCCGCATCCGCGAATTCCACGAAGAGAACGAGACACCGGTGGCGGGCCTGCGCGAGGGCGCGATCCTGCGGGTCGAAGGGGCCTCCATAGTCCTCAAGGGAGTGGCGGGCGCGCGGATCTTCAGGCGCGGTCTGGAGCCGCTCGAGTTCCTGCCGGGAGCGGCCGTCGAGGAAATCCTCGAACCAGGCCGACGGGGTCAGACGGTCCAGCTGACCGCGTAGCGGCAGAAGGCGCCACCGCGAGCCCGACACGGCTCCTCGGTGATCTGAACCTTGGTTGCGCCGCACATCCGGAGCGCTTCCTCGTACCAGCCAATGACGGTCAGGCAGTCGTTCTCCGAGAAGGTCGCGGCCCCGTGAGTCGTTATGACGCCGGAGTTCGGCCCCGTCGACTCGTACTCACGATGTCCTTCATCGTAGTAGAAGCGATAGATGCGGTCGGTGCCGGCCATGAAGGCCTGGGGGTTGCCCTTCTTGAGAAAAGCCTGATGCGCGCCACCCAGGTTCGTTCGGGCGCTCCGCGCGCCGATCTTCTTGAAGATGTTCCGGTCTCCGCGGCCCAGCACCTCGACGATGGCCCGGTCGAGGTCGGCATTGATGTCGAACGGGTACCATTTCGAACTGAGGAACACGCCTTCGAGCTGGCCGCGGTTCGCCGGGGTGACGGCCGCCAGCACCCTGGGCCAGGCCTCGTCGCCATACTCCTCACGGACGAATTCTTTGCGCGAGAGAAGAACCGCGCCTTTTACCTGCGTGGACATGGCGGCGGAGCTTACCTCCTGGCCGCCACGACCTCGATCTCTATCTGGGCTCCGCCGGGCAGAGCGGCTACGCCCAGGAACGTTCGCGCGGGAAGAGGCTTCGGCATCATCTCGACGTAGATCGCGTTGAAGGCTTCGTACTTCGAGACGTCGGTGACGTAGACGTTCGTCTTCACCACATCCGCGAGCGACAGATCGGCCGCTTTGAGGATCCCTTCGATGTTCTTGAGCGACTGGCGCGCGGCGGTCGCGAATTCGGGGCTCACCTTCCCGGTCGCGGGATCCGAGCCGATGTTTCCCGACACCCAGAGCAGATTCCCCACCATGACCCCTTGAGAGTAGGGCGCGCCGGCACGGGGCGGCGACTCCTTCGAGGTCACACGAACGTGATCCTTCTGGGCGGCGGCGGTGTAGCCAAGTCCGAAGACGAGGGCGGAAAGGACAAGGGTCTGGGGGGGCTTCATGGCGAACTCCTCTTTGGGTGGTGGATAGGGCCGCAAGGGGCTTTCCGTGCTACTGTTGCGTCCGACCGTATCAGAAACCGACGCATCAAAACTGGTTCTGGTAGCCGCACGGGTCTTTCAATCTGACGTCGGCGAGCCAGGCCGCATAGGCACCGCAACAGCGCACATCCACGTGCGACGGCAGCTTCAAACACGAACCTCTCGTGGCTCCTCAGACGGAGCTCAGGTGGTTCCCTCCCCCATCGCCTCGGAACGAGGCTCAAGGTGCGAGAGAAATCACGAAGCCGCTGCCACACCCACTGCCCTTCTGCGAAGCCGGAAAACCACAGGAACACCTTGACCGCAAGCACACCCGAAGAACAGCGCATCGCGCTCTTCATCGACTTTGAAAACATCGCCATCGGCGTCCGCGACGCCCACTACCGCCGGTTCGACATCAACCTCGTCATCGAGCGACTGGTCGAAAAGGGCAAGATCCTCGCCAAGCGCGCCTATGCCGACTGGGGCCGCTACGGTGAATACCGACGCAGCTTCCACGAAGCCGCGGTCGAGCTGATCGAAGTTCCCCAGAAGTCCGTGGGCGGGAAGAACTCCGCCGACATCCGTCTCGTGGTCGACGCCATGGACATGTCGTTCCAGAAGGAACACATCGACTGCTTCTGCATCGCCTCCGGCGACTCCGACTTCTCGCCCCTCGTGAGCAAGCTCAAAGAGAACGACAAGTACGTCATCGGTCTCGGCGTGAAGAACTCCACCTCCGACCTGCTGATGGAGAACTGCGACGAGTTCATCTTCTATGAGGACCTCGTCCGCCGTCAGGAAAAGCCCGCGGTCGTGATCCCGAACATCCCCGAGAAGCTCCAGGAGGCGTTCTCCATCCTGGTCGATTCGGTGGTGGCTCTGCAGCTCGAGAACAAGGGTGCTCTGTGGGGCTCCATGGTCAAGGAGACCATGAAACGCAAGAAGCCTTCCTTCAACGAGACCTACTACGGCTTCCGTTCGTTCTCGAGCCTGCTCGAGGACGCGCAGCGGCGCGGGGTCGTGACCCTGCGGCGCGATCAGAAGTCCGGCAGCTACATCGTCGAGGACCTGGGTGCCGCGGCTCGCGGCGACGGCTCGATTGTTCCTCCGCGGGCTTCCGAGGTGGAAGCCGTGGCGGCGAGCGTGCCTCCTTCCGAGTCCGGCTCGAACGGCAATGCCAGCGGGAACGGCGCCTCGAACGGGAATGGTCACGGCGGGCATCGCAACGAACCCCGCGGCGATCGCGAACCGCGTGGTGACCGCAGGCCTTCCGCTCCGACGCCGCCGATCGTTGCCGCTTCCATCCTCCCCGCGACGGCCGGTCCGGACGACCTGCTCATCGGAACTGAGGTGGAAACGCCCGATGGGGAGGCTCCGTCGAGACCGCGGCGACGCCGGGGCGGACGCGGCCGCGGACGTGGTCGCGACGGCCGCGAGGGCGGCGAGCGAGACTCCCGGCCCGACCTCGAGGCTCGCGGAGACGACATCCCGCTTCCCCTCGACGAGGATTCGAATCCGTCCATTCCGACGGTGCCTGAGGCGGCGGCGGCCTACAAGGAAGTGGTGGAGCGCATGGCCGCCACCAACGCTCCCGTCTTCACCGAAGAGTCCGCACCCGATGTTCCAGGCGACGACTCAACCGAGCGAACGACGCCAAGCGAGGACCAGGCGCCCGAGGCCGCAAGCACGCTTCCGGCCATTCCACTTGGCCCCGCTCCCACAGGCGCAGCCGCGCCGAAGCCGGCGCCCCCCGTGGCGCCCGTCGATCCGAGCAAAGCGTCGTTCTCGCTGCTCGGCTGGCTCAAGGGCGGCGGCTGATTCCTTAATCCGCGCGCAAAGCGACCACCGGATTCACGGTGGTCGCGCGTCGGGCTGGAAGCCAGGCCGCGCCCAGGCTCGCGGCTAAGAGCATGAGCGGTGCTACGACGAAGGTCGCGGCGTCAAAGGCGTTCACGTCGACGAAGAGGCTGTCCATCAACCGTCCCACCGCGACGCCGAACACGAGGCCCAGGGCGACACCGCCCCCGCCCATGGCCAGACCTTCACCGATCACCATCCGCCGCACCACCGCCGGACTCGCCCCGATGGCGAGACGAATCCCGAACTCACGGGTGCGCCGAGCTACCGCATAGGACATCGAGCCGTAGATCCCGATGACCGCGATCAGAGTGGCGAAGAGCCCGAGGGTCAGGAAGAGCGTCGAGCTCACGCGCAACATCCAGAACTCGAGCGACCCAGACAAATGCTGCTCGAAGGTCACGGCCTTGAAAGCCGGCAACCCGGGTGCGGCCATGCGCACCTCGTTCTGCACCGCTTCAACCAGGGCCGCAAGGGCGCCCGCTGACGGCCCGCGAACCTGGAAGAATGCGTCGGCGCGGTACCCCTGGGCGAACGGCACGTAGACGCCATTCGTTTCCCCCTTGTCGAAAGCATCGTCGCGGGTGGCCGAAACGACTCCGACGACCTCCGCCGAACCCGTCTCGACCGGTTTCGAACCCGCGGCCTTGAACTCGATCGACCGCCCAAGCGGTTCGCCGCCCGGGAAGAGACGCCGCGCCAGGGCCTCGTTGATGACCACGACCCGTCGAGTCCTCGAGTCGCGGGCTTCAGCCTCCGTAAAGCCGCGCCCTCGCAAGACCCTCATCCCCATGGTGTCGAAATACGACGCGCTCACCGCATTCCAACGCGCGCCGAGGTCCTCGACCTGCGGGGGCGAAGATGTCGCGCGCACGTACCTTCCCTCGTTCATGGTGTGAAAGGGCACGAAGGCCGCGAGACTCGCCGATCGTGCCCCCGGAATTGCTTTCAATCGATCCTCGATCACGCCGTAAAGAGGAAGCGCCTCGGACTCCTTCAGTCCCGCGAGTCCGGCGTCGACCTCGATCATCACGGTCGGAGCGGCGTCGTATCCCAGGTCCGCGGTGTTCGCCTGCCGCGCCATCTGCACGAACAACCCGGCGGATATCAGCAGGCTCAATGACAGGGCGATCTGCGCCGACACCAGCGGATTCCGCGGAAGAAATCGCGACCTTCGCGGCTTTGCCTCGTCCCCCGCCTGCTGCTTGAGATCGAGAAGCACTCCATCGCCCGAGTGTCGAAGGGCCGGCCCGAACGCGAACATCAGCGTGGCCATCACGGAGAACACCGCGGTCCCGAGCACCACCGCGGGAGGCGCGCCGACGTCGAGGGCAAGCGAGAAGGGGAGACGATCGAGCAGCGTCGCCACCAGGCCGTTCACCGCGTACGTCCCGAGCATGGCCCCGAATGCCCCGCCTACCAGCGAGAGGATCAGCCCCTCGGTAACGAACTGGCGCACGACCCGCGCGCGACCGCCGCCCATGGCGAGCCGGATCGCGAACTCGCGCCGGCGCGACTGCCCGCGAGCCATGAACAGGGAGGCCAGGTTCAGACAGACGATCAAGAGGACCGAACCGGTCATTCCCAGCATCGCCAGGGCAAGAGTGACCACCACGCCCTCCTGCGGCGGGGCGTTGCTGTGAACCATCCGCGGCGCCGGGCGCGCGAAAAGCGCCGCCGCGCGATACTCGACCGGGAAAGTCCTCTCGACCTCCGCGGCCGCGAGGCTCAGGGCCGGGCCCGCGCCCTCCGGTGTCAGCCCGTGCTTGAGGCGGCCGATCAGGGTTAACGCGAAGCGATCGGGCCTCTCGAGCTCGCGCACCGTCGTTCGCTCCGCGCCGTTCTCGATGGAGTCGAAAACTCCGAGCGGCAGAAAGATTTCCGGACCGAGCAGCACGTTCGCTCCCATGAACCCTTGGGGAGCGATCCCCACGATGGTGAACGGCCGCCCGTTGACGCGGACGGTGCGCCCGAGAAATCCGGGGTCGAAGCCGGCTCTCTTCCAAAGGCCGTGCGAGGCGATCGCCACCTCGGTCTCCGCGCCCGGCGCCGCCTCCTCCTCGGTGAAGGCCCGGCCGCGCGCCAGGGCCGTACCGAGCACCTGGAAGTAGTTGGCGCTCACCAGGGCGGTCACGGTTCGCCGCGGCACGCCTCCTTCCGCGACCTCGCTGACGCCGGCGACGAGGACCTTTTGCGCGAGCACACCGTCGAACGCGTCGTCACGCGCGGAGAGCACGCGAAAAGCACCCCACGAAAACGCCCGGAAAGAGTCCGGCTCGGTCCGCGTATGGGAGTAGATCTGCACCAGGGCCTCGGGCCGTTCGACCGGGAGCTTCGCGAAGATCATCGAGTACGAAAGGCCGAACATCGCGGCGTTGAGGCCGATGCTCAAGGCGAGGACCAGCACCGACGCCGCGGTGAACCCCGGCGTCTTACGAAGCTGGCGCAGGGACACCTTCACATCAGAGAGTATTCCGGTCATAAGGGGAAAGACGCCGGGGCCCGTTCGGAAGTTCCCCGGCCGATCCTTACTTCAGGCTGGCGTAGAGGTCCTCGAACTCTCCGACCACTCTCTCGGCGCCGAAGAGCGACTGGGCGCGGTGCTGAGCTGCTTCCCCCATTTCGCGGCGGCGTTCCTTGTCGCGGAGGATCTCGCAGCAGCGTTCCGCGAGGCCCTCGACGTCGCCGATCGGAAGCAGGTATCCGCTCTCCGCGTGTTTGACGACTTCGGGCAATCCGCCCGCATCCGATCCCACCACGGGAATCCCCGCGGCCATGGCCGCGAGGGCGGCGAAGCCGAACGATTCGTTGTCGGAAGGCAGCAGAAAGACATCGGCCTCGGGGAGAGCCTCGTAACTTTCGACGCCCGAGAGGAACCTGACCGAGGATTCAAGGCCAAGGGTCCTGCTCATCTCCCTCGCCATCGCCCGTTCGGGCCCATCGCCCACGAGAAGCATTTCGGATGGAACCTCGCGAACGATCCGCGCGAAGGTCTGAAGCACGATCTCGATCCGCTTCCCGGGGCGGAAGTTCGAGATGTGGAGGACCGCGGGCCGGTCGGACGCGCCGACCTTGAACGTGCGCGGCGTGGTGTCGAGGAAGTCGGGAATCACGTGGAGAGAGCGCGGACCGAACTCCTGGAGCACTTCGCGTTTCAGGGCGTCGGAAACGCAGGTCACGGCGTCCGAACTGTCGAGGCCGTTGCGCGCGAGGCCGACCAGGCACAGGTCCGACGCGATGAGCGGCAATTCCGCCCCGTGAAGTGTGGTCACGAGCTTCGGCGGATGCGCGCCCATGATCCGCAGGGCCAGGGCCGCGGCCACCGCGTGCGGGATGGCGGCGTGGACATGGATCAGGTCGAGCTTCGCTTCCTCCGCCACCGCGGCGATCTTCGCGGCAAGGGCGAGGTCGTGCATGGGCGGATCGGTGGCCGCGCAGGTCGAGGGATCGATGACGTGTTCGCTCACCCCGTCTTCGGCGAGGTACGGCGTGCCCGAGCGGTGGCCGATGAAATGGACCTCGTGCCCGCGCCGAGCCAGATTGCGGGACAACGATGCGGCCACGGTCATCGACGCGGTTCCAAGCGGTGGCGCGATCATTCCAATCTTCATATCGGCAGCACCTGATGCCCCTTCGCCCAGGGATCCATGTTGCGACGGATGTCGTCGATGATCGGGGGGCCGTAGCGGGCGAGAAGCGAGATCCAGGAAACCCCGCGCTCCTGCAACGCGCCGCCCGGGAAAACGAAGTCGCGAGTGCGCCGCAGCCGCTCCGAGCGCGTGGCGTCCTGCCGCTTCATCGAACGCAGCGCTTTCTCCTGAAGACCCTCGATCTGGTGCAGCGCCCGGCCCGCCGCCGACTGGGCCGCGCCGCGGAGGGTGGTGTCGAGTTTAGCGAGGGTCTCCTCAACTCCGCGGAAAGCGCCCTCGATGCCGGAGCGCGCGGAGGCGAAGGACGCCTCCACCTCGGGATTCGCCTCGCGGGCGGCGCGGGCGAGCAATGTCTCGGTGTCGGTCTGGAGGTCTTCGAAGGAAAGCGACTCGGCCTCCATCGCGCGTGAGGTGGCCGAATCCACGAGCGAGAAGGAAGGGCGCGGGAAGATCACGGGCCGCGGTATGCCGAAGTGGGCGTACGAGGGACCGATCTGCGCGTGATACGCGACCTCGGCGGGACCTCCGATGTACGCGATGGTGGGCAGCAGGTAGTCCTGGGCGAGGGGCCGCAGCATCACGCCCGGACTCGCGGCTTCGGGCGAGGCGGCGATGCGGGAGAGAAGCTCGGCGGTGGTCATCACCTGATTGCCGCCGCGGACTTCAATTCCCTTCTCGCTGACGCCGAGCGCACGCCGTTTGGATGCGCTCACGAGGAACAGATTCAGAAAACCACTGGCCCGAACGGGAACCTGCTGGTGATACCCCGCGGCCAGCAGTTTCTCCCCAATCGAGGCGGCGAGGCGTGAGGTGGGCGACGACTCGGCGATCTCCCGGTCGATCACCGGCCGCATCAGCGCCTTGAGCTTTGGGGAGGCGGGATCCATGATCACGAGGCCGGGCAGGAAGTGCTGGAGGAGTCTCGGGAAGGCGCTGCTGATGGAAACGCCGGGCCGGTAAGCGTCCACCAGCACTTCGCACACTTCGTCTCTCCAGGGCGAGGAGGGCAGGAGATCACGGACCGACCTGGCGAGGACGTCGATGGTCTGGTCGAGAATGATCGTGGACGCGGGCTGGAGGTTCGGCTCGATCGCCGGCTCGTAACGCAGCGTCTTCAGTTCGGTGTTGCCGTCCATCATCGTGGTGGCGCGGATTTCCGCGAAGTCGTGATCGTCCGATGCCACCCAGAACACCGGCACGACCTTCGTTTTCAACGACTCGCTCATGTGGCGCGCCAGTTCCATGGCCGCGAGAGCCTTGTAGAGAACGTAAAGCGGTCCTCCGAAAAGAACCGACTGCTGGCCGGTGACCACGGCGAGCGTTTTCGGATCCCCGAGCGCCGCGGCATTGGCCCGGGCTTCGCTGCCTTCCGGCTGCTCCCCGGCCAGGGCCTCGGCGACTTCGGCCCGGGGATGCGCGAACGCGGCGGTGGCGGCCGCCGCTTTCGCCATGTCCTCTCGCGAGAAGCCGAGGGGGTAGAAGTCCGAGGCCTTGCCGCGCGACGCGAAGTAGTCGCGAAAGAGCGGAGAGAGCGGCTGTTTCAGGGCGTCGAACGAAATGGTCCGCGAAGCGCGATCCGTCGCAATCATCGTGACCGGAGTCTAGCGTTTATGGGTTGGGCGCGCGGATCGCCGAAATGACAAACGAGCGAAGCGACTTTGCTCTGGAGCGGGTCCGCAAAGCGGAGCCGCTCAGGAATTCGGTCTGCGCTAGCAGCCGGCGGAGCAGAATGTCGAGGGCCACCGAGCCCTTGCCGGAGTACGATCTTGTGCAATGGTGGGCGTTCAAGATTTGGGATCGTTCTTGCGGCTTGGTCCGCTGCTCGTGATCCACTGCCTTGGCTGCGGCGGGGCTGCTGAACCCTCTTCATCGCGCGAGACGCTGACGGTCAGGCACACCACCGCCAACTTCGAGATTCTCGCGGGCCATGCGCCGGATGCCACTCTCCGCTCGGTCGCCACCGCACTCGAGGAGTTTCGGCCCCGCGTGCTCGCCGATCTCGGGGTCGCTTCGACAGGCAAAACCGCCGTGAGGATCTGGCAGGACGAGGCCTCTTTCGCGGCGGCGCTCGAGTCGTTCCTTGGGCAGCGCTATTCGGCGACCGGGTACGTCACCGGACCCGACGAGATACGCATCCTCGCGGTGGGCCAGGTGGAGCGAACCGCTACCCACGAGTTCGCGCACGCGGTGAGCATGTACGTAAACCCATCCTTCGCCAACAACCCGCGCTGGCTTTGGGAGACAGTGGCCCTCTACGAGAATCGCGAGTTCGTCGATCCGCGGGGCCTCGCCTACATCAGGTCCGGTGCTATGCCCACACTCGCGCAACTGAATGCCGATCCGAATGCGGGGCGGCAGATCTACGAACTCGGTTACGTGCTCGGCGAGTTCGTCGTGAGCCGCGTGGGCCAGGCCGGCCTCGTCGAACTGATCCGGCGGAACGGCGACATCGCGAACGTCATGGGTCTGAGTGCGAGCGCGTTTGAAGCCGCCTTCGCGGAGTTCATCCGCGTCCGCTATTTGTCCTGATCGACGAGGTCACTCCGCGCGAAGCGTCGTCACCGGGTCGGTCGACGAGGCGCGCCAGGCGGGAATGGCGCAGGCGACAAGTGCGGCCAGGGACAACGCTCCGAACACAGCCGCGAACGTCGCAGGGTCAAGGGGCTTCACTCCATAAAGCAGGGAGTCGAGGGCTTTGACCGCGAGAGTGGCGATCAGGAATCCGCCAAGGAGGCCCGCGACCACGGGTCCCATCCCGCGCGCGAGCACCATGGCGCGGATCTCCCGCGCCCGGGCGCCGAGGACGAGCCGCACGCCGATCTCGCGCTGTTTCTGGCCCACGAGGACGCTCACCGCGCCATAGAGGCTCAGCACCGCGAGAGCGAAGGCGGCGAGCGCGAACCCCGAGAGCAGCCATGCCGCCAGACGCCGGGCGCCCATCGACTCGGCGACGATTTCTTCGTAGGGCTTGATCGCGGTAACCGGCTGCCGTGGATCGATCTCGCGGAAGATCCGGCGAATCGGCTCGGCGAGCGCGCGCGGATCGCCCGACGAGCGAACCACCAGGGTCAGACCGGTTTCCGCCCAGGCCCACTGCGCCTGCGGCACGTAGACCTGATATCCGGGTCGGCGATCGAGGCCTCCATGGGACACATCGCGCACGATCCCCACGATGGCGCGAGGCGCCGAGGTGGCCGGGCCCAGCATGAGGTTCTGGCCCAGCGGATTCTCCGCCTTGAAGAGCTCGCGGGCGAGCGTCTCGTTGATGACCGCCACCTTCGGTGCTTGTTGCGCATCGCTCTCCGTGAGAAGCCGACCGCTAACGAGCGGGATCGAGAGGGCCCGGAAGTAGTCCGGCGTGACCACGAAACGATCCGCGTATGGCGAAGCCTCGGGATTGTCGATGGGTTTCGAAGCGATGTGCAGGCCATACCCGTCGATGTCACCTCCGAGCGGGAGTGTGGTGACGCCCGCCGCGGCCTCGACGCCGGGCAGGGCGCGCACCCGCGCGAGTGCGCGATCGTAGAACGCGACCGTGGCCGCGATTGCCTGGCCGGTGTCGTCCCCCTGGAACTCCGGACCCGCGAGCGATACCTGCAGGGTCAGGGAGCGTGAAGGATCGAAACCCGGGTCGACGGCGAGAAGGCCGACCAGGCTTCGAACCAGAAGGCCCGAACCCACGAGGAGAACCGCGGCCATCGCCACGTTCACAGCCACGAGCGACGAGCGCAGACGCCAGGAGCCCGAGGTGGTTCTCGACCCGCCGTGGATTTCCGCGGCGACGTCGCGGCGAAGCAGCTGCCGCATCGGGGCCAGGCCGAAGAGGATCCCGCTTGACACGATGAGCGCCAAGGCCACGAGGATCGATCGTTCATCGAGGACGATCTGGTCAAGTCTTGGCAACTGGGATGGACCGGCGACGGCCAGCGTGCGCACCGCGGCCACGGCAGGCGCCATGCCGACCAGTCCTCCGGCGAGGGCGAGGAGGAGCGACTCGGTGATGAGTTGCCGGGCCATTCTTCCCGGGCTGACGCCTAGGGCCGCCCGAACCGCGATTTCCTTCTTGCGTTCGTTGGCGCGCAGGAGCAGGAGGTTCGCGACAGTGAAGCAGGATACGAGGAGGAGGCCAACCACTCCCAGAGAGAGCACGGAGAGCGTCTTTCGCACCGGCCCGAGAAACACGTCGGCGAGTGGAACGACCTCTGCCGCGGGCTCGTGATACTGGTTCGGGTGCTCCCTCGCGAGACCAGCGAGGATCCCGCTCACCTCCTCCCGGGCGGCCGCCGCATCGACCGCCGGCGCGAGCCGGCCGACCACGCGCAGATGCCGACAGGTGCGACAGGCGAAGGCGGCGGCGGGGTCATAACCGAGAGGCACCCACATCTCGGCGCCCGCGTACAAACGTTCGCCCATGAGATCTTCGAACCCTGGCGGCATGACGCCCACGACCACAAAGGGAGTGCCGCTCAGCAGAATGGGCTTGCCGAGGATCCCCGGGTCGGCATTGAAGCGCCGGCGCCAAAGGCCGTCGGTGAGAACAGTGACGCGGCGCGCCGCGCCCGGCTGGTCCTCCGCTTCCGTGAAGGCGCGGCCGAGGGATGGCTGGACGCCGATCATCTTGAAGTACGTCGACGAGGCGCGCATCGCGCTCACACGTTCCGCATCCCGACTGTCGCCCGAGAGGGTGGGAAGGGATTGGGAGATCGCGGCCAGGCTTTCGAAGGACCGTGAGCGCGCCTTGAGGTCGGTGAAGGTCAGGTAGCCGAGGTTCGAGCCGGGGCCGCCCTTGGACGTCTCCTGGACCAGCACGAGCTTCTCGGGGTTTGCGTAAGGAAGGGGCGACAGCATGACCGCGTCCACCACCGCGAACATCACGACCGATGCACCCAGGCCGAGGGCGAGCGTGAACACCGCGGTGAGGGTGTGCGCGGGCCGCGCCATCGCGGTTCGCCACGCGAAACGGGCGTCGCGCTTCAGGATGTCCCAGTGTTCGGAAGGCGCCGTCTTCAAGACGTCGGCGATGGCGGCGATCCACAGGCCGATCACCGCGCCGGGACGGCTGGCTTCGCGCCGTTCGTCGCGGAAGGCGGTCTCCATCTCGCGGCCGTAGTCCCCGCGGAACTCGGCAGGCAGAAGACGCAGGAGATTGCGGAAGAAAAAATCATGCATGGCTTTCACCCCTTTATCACGCGCGTTTCAGGCGAAGCTTGGCCCTCGCCTGGAGGAGGGTTTCCTCGAGCCGGTCCGCCTCAGCCACCGCCACCGCGCGCCCGCGATCGGTCAGACGGTAGTAACGGCGGCGTTCGTCGTCGAGGTCCGGCCCCGGGCGCTCGTGTGATTCGAGGATGAAGCCCTCGGCTACGAACCTCTTGATGATCGCGTAGAGGGTGCCCGGCAGCAGGCGGACCTTGCCTTCGCTGCGGCGCGCCACCTCCTTGATGATGGCGTAGCCGTGTTTCTCCCCATCGGCGAGAGCCACCAGGACCTGGAACATGGATGGGGAGAGGGGAAGGTGCTCGGCGGCCTTGAAAACCATGGCGGCGACTATAGTGACTATCACTATAGTCGTCAATGGAAATAGTAAGAGGGTGACCAGAGGTCCAATCGGCCGATAGTTGGAGGGGTGCCCCTCACTAAAGTTGACACTCCCCGGCGGGCTTCGATACTCTCCACAGTCCCACAGGAACCTTGCGGTCCCTTGGTATTCAGGCACGTGGCTCAGTGGTAGAGCACTTCCTTGACACGGAAGGGGTCGATGGTTCAATTCCATCCGTGCCTACCATCCCCGCAGGCTTTCTAACTCCCGTTTTCTCGATACCCTAGGACCGAACGCGATTTGATGATCCGCTCCCCCTTCAGCTCACGCTGATGTCGTCGGTGACCCCTCCCGACCTCACCGGTCCTTCCGGTGAGAGCAAGCCTGCGGATTCCCCTATCGAGATCTACCGCCATTCTTCCGCGCATCTCCTCGCGGCCGCGGTGACCGAGCTTTTTCCCGACACCCAGTGCGGCATCGGTCCGCCCACCGATGAAGGTTTCTTCTACGACTTCCTGACGAGCAAGCCGTTCACGCCCGAGGATCTTGTCGCCATCGAAAAGAAGATGGCGCACATCGTCAAGCAGAACCGGCCGATCGAGAAGAAGCTCCTCCCCAAGGAGGAAGCGCTCAAGGTCTTCGCGGAGAAGGGCCAGACCCTCAAGTGCCAGCTCATCGAAGAGAAGGCCGGCGACGTGGTCCAGTGCTACACCATGGGCCCGTTCATCGACTTCTGCCTCGGGCCCCATCTGCCGAGCACGTCGCACATCAAGGCCTTCAAGCTGAACCCCTCGCCCGCGGCCGCGTTGATCGCGCCATCGCGTTTGGATCCCGGTTCCG